>NZ_DAHVQP010000037.1:0-22222 GCF_027317685.1 Saccharomonospora sp. | reverse complement strand
ACGAGAGGACCGGGACGGACGAACCTCTGGTATGCCAGTTGTCCCGCCAGGGGCATGGCTGGTTAGCTACGTTCGGAAAGGATAACCGCTGAAGGCATCTAAGCGGGAAGCCTGTTCCAAGATGAGGTCTCCCACCACCTTGGAGTGGGTAAGGCCCCCCAGAGATGATGGGGTTGATAGGCCAGACATGGAAGCGCAGTAATGCGTGCTGGAGTGGACTGGTACTAATCGGCCGAGGGCTTGACTACAAAGGTGCTACGCATCCACTCTGCGACTCTGAAACACCACCCCAAGGGGGGTGTGTTGTTTCGTAGAGTTTCGGTGGTTATAGCGGTGGGGACACGCCCGGTCCCATTCCGAACCCGGAAGCTAAGCCCACCAGCGCCGATGGTACTGCACCCCTACGGGTGTGGGAGAGTAGGACACCGCCGAACACAAACTTTAAAGGAGAGGGAGGACAGTTTGTCCTCCCTCTCCTTGTTCCTGCACTTTTTCTTTCCTTGTTTTTCGCAAGTCATACGATCTTGTGGTTGATTTAGCGCCCGCTCGAATTGTTGCGGGCGCTTTTTGTCTGTTCATTGATTCGGTCGTGTGCTGATCAACGTTGCACACAGCGCTCCAAGAGCGCACACGACGCCGGTTATGGCGAAGATTTCGGTGTACTGAGTGACCATGGCCTCGCTCACCGCGTCGGTATAAGCGTCCATGGCCGCTTGGAATGCTTCGTCGGACGAATACAGCATCGGCAACGGCACATCGAGCGAGGCCGTCATGCTGTGGAACCGGTGCAGTCCCCACGCCGACAGTGCGGCGATCCCCACCAGCATGCCGGTCATCCTGGCCACCACGACGCCGGCTGACGCGACACCGTGTTGCTCCTCAGACGTGACCCGCAATACGGCTGAGGACAGCGGAGCGATAACCAGCCCCAGACCCAGGCCGACGATGGCGAGATCGGTGTCCATGCGCGGAAGGAGAAAAATCCCGAGCACGTGTGGATCGGACTGCACGTCGGCCGTCCACGCCGACATGAGCCAAAACCCGACGGCCGAGACAAGCATGCCGCACACAGCGACCCAGCGCTCCCCGAACCGTGACGTCAACACACCGCCGACAAGTGCGCCCACGGGCAGTGCCACAAGGAAACGCAACAGCAGCAGCACGCCGCCTTCATCGTCGAGTCCGAGCAGAGTCTGAACGAACAAATCCACGTCGACGAGAGTCACCATAAGAGCGGCACCCGCCGCGAGGCTCACGCCGAGAGCCGCGAGGAACGGCCTCATCCGTATCCGTGTGGGATCGATCAGCCGATTGTTCGCCTTGGCCTGGTGAACAAGGAATGCGACGAAAGTGACCGCGGCAGTAACGAGAACAGGGATCCCCCACCCAGGCAGCACCTGCTCACCGGGTTCAGGGTTGTAGAGGCCGACGACCAGAAGACCCAGAGTGGCGGCGAGCAGGCCACCACCCAGCACATCGACAGGTGCGGTGCGGCGTGGCTGTGTCGAGGGCACGGAGAAATGCACCGCCACCATTGCGAGCAGCGCCAGCGGCACGTTGACCCAGAACACTCCGCGCCAACCAGTGGCGGCCGCGAGCACGATGCCGTAAACGGGCCCCAGCACGCTGCCCAGTTCCTGGGCGGCCCCCACAGCGCCCAGCACGGTGGCACGACGCCGATAAGACCAGAGGTCGGCGGCCAAAGCCATGGTGACCGGCAACAAGGCGCCGCCTGCGACGCCGAGGACGACCCGGCCCGTGACGACAAGCGGGAGATCCGGCGCGGCGGCTGTCAGCACCGAACCGATCGTGAACATGCCGAGACACACCTGGAGCAGGCGTTTACGACCGAAGCGGTCGGATGCCTGGCCCAACAAGGGCATGGCGGCGACATAGCCGAGGAGATATCCGGTGACGATCGGCGTCAACCGTTCCAGTCGGTTCACCGGGATCTGCAGATCCTCCATGATCTGCCGAAAGAGGCCGATGACGACGTAGGTGTCGAGAGCTCCCAACAGGACGGCGAGACCGCCGGCGCCGATGGCGAGCGAACGCCCCCGCCGGGGAACGACGGTCTCGGTCACGCCGGTGGCTCCACGGTCACAGGCGCGTTCACCTCGGACAGTGTGATGTCCACGGACGCCTCGTCGCTCAATGTCGCGCTGGCCTTGACGGGCAAGTGTTCGTCGTCCGCGCTCAGCCAGAACGTCACGTCGGCGTCACCGTCGGCACCGGGTACCACCCCGGAGAGGACGTCCTTGGCCAAGCTGCCGCTGACCTTGTACGTCGACACGCCGTCCAGCTCGTCCGTTCCTTCGGTGCGAGGCTCACGCAAGCTCGTGAGTAGTTTCGCCACGCCACGCTCGGGATCGAGGACCGCGGACGGATCGTAGATCGAGGAGCTGAGCGCCGCCGGGATCTCTTGGTAACCGCCGGTCGGGCCTTTCAAATGCAGTGTGTCGTCGACGAGGACGAAAGACACCTCGACGAGTTGTCCGACCTGTTCGATGGTGCCGGTGCCCTGGGCTTCGCCGCTGCGTGTGAGGTCACCGTCGAGGCTTCGTACTGCCAGCCCCGGGATCGTGCCGGTGACCTCGATGGTGAAGTGAGTGCTCTCGATATCGCGGGTCGCCGCGGCGGCGTCACGAATCAGCGTGGACGCGTCGGGCAAAGGCCCACTAGGGGCGTCGTCGGAACCACATGCGGTTGTGGTGAGGGCGACCAGGAGCGCGCACGCGCCCACGAGGATTCGGCGCAACGTCATGGTCGAATCGTAGGCACACCCGCCGACTCGCCGAGGCAATACGCCTCTGGAGGAAAGTGCGGTACTCGTCACTCCGAAAGACCAGCGGCGATGGTCGCACCCAGCTCCCAACACGCGGCCAGATCTTCCTTGCTCGGCTCTCCGTGCACCACCACGGCGGGTGTGGCCTTGTCCCAACCCAGTCCCGTGGTGACGCTGTCGATCGACCTGGTGGCGCCTTCGGTTCCCTGGTTGCCGTGCACGTAGTAGCCGAACGGGCGTTTTCGAGTCGCCTCCAGGCACGGGTAGTACACCGTGTCGAAGAAATGCTTCAACGCCCCGGACATGTAACCGAGGTTCGCCGGAGTCCCGAGCAGGTATCCGTCGGCGGCGAGGACGTCCGAAGCGGTGGCCGACAAAGCGGGTTCGCGGACGACGTCGACGCCGGTGATCTCAGGATCCGTCGCACCCGACACCACGGCCTCCAGCATGGTCTGAAGGTGTGGGGAAGGGGTGTGGTGAACGATCAACAACGTGGCCACGGACCCGAGAGTGCCCTCGCGCGTCCGGGTCCGCAACCTGCTTGCCGTAGAGACCACGCGTGAGAGGCGAATGGCACGAATGCCACCGTGTCCCGCGCTCTTCAGGTGCGGTCTCGGTCAGGGTTCGCCTTCACGAACTGTGGACACGGCTACGCAGGCTGCGGACACGATTGTGGGTTGGTTTATTGCGCGGCGAGGAGGCGTGACACGTCGTCGCGCAGGGCGGCAAGGGTTTCGTATGCCGCGCGACGGGCCTCGGTGAGCTGTTCTGGAGGGGGCGCGGGTGCCGTCACCTCCAAATAGGCCTTCACCTTCGGTTCCGTTCCGGACAGTCGCACGATGACACGGACCCGATCACCGCTGAGCTTGAGCGCGTCGGCCTCCGGCAGTTCTTCGGTGGTGACCGGGACATCCGCGAGTTCGGCCGGAGGCTGGGAGCGCAACCGTTCCATCACCGTCGCCCGTTCGGACAGATCGGTGAACCGGGGTGCCACCTGGCCGGTGACCGACACACCGTGTCGCAGTGTCAGCTCGTCGAGCAGGTCGAACAGGGTGCGGCCCCGACTCTTCGCCTCGGCTGCGACATCCGCGGCGAACACGGCGGTGGCGATACCGTCCTTGTCCTTCACGAAATCGGGATTCACACACACGCCGAGCGCTTCCTCGTAGGCGTAGACCAGACGTTCGCCCGCCCTCAGAAGCCACTTGAACCCGGTGAGCGTGCGCGCATGACGTGCTCCGTGGGCGGCGGCGACGTCGGCGAGCATGGAGGACGACACCAGCGTCGTGGCGACGAGGGGATCGGGCACGTCGGTGCGGGCCAGCAGTCGATCGCCGAGCAGCACACCGGCTTCGTCTCCGTGGAGCATGTGCCACGTCCCGTCGGCAGCACGTGCGCCGAGTGCACAGCGGTCGGCGTCGGGGTCGAGCGCGATCGCGAGATCGGCGTCGACATCGGACGCCAGTTCCAGCAACAGGTCGGTGGCGCCTTTCTCCTCCGGATTGGGGAAGGCGACGGTGGGGAAGTCGGGGTTGGGCTCGGCCTGTTCCTCGACCAGGTGGACGTCGGTGAAGCCGGCGAGTCGCAGAGCTTCGACCGCGACGTCGCCTCCGACCCCGTGCAACGGCGTGAGGGCGATGCGCACGTCTCGGTTCGGACTTGTGGCCAACGCGGCGACGCGGTCGAGATAGCCCTGCAGCACGTCGTCGCCGAGTGTGCGGGCGCCTCGGCCCCGGGGCACGGACACCGCGCCGGGGGCAGCCGAGATCCGCTGTTCGATCTCGGTGTCGGCGGGCGGGATGATCTGGATCCCGGTGTGGTCGAACACCTTGTAGCCGTTGTCTGCGGGCGGATTGTGGGACGCGGTGATCTGCACGCCCGCACAGGCGCCGAGCGCGAGCGTGGCGTAGGCAAGTACGGGAGTGGGCAGCGGACGTGGCAGCACGTGCACGTCGAACCCGGCGCCGTCGAGGACCTCGGCCGTGGCCGAGGCGAACCGCTCGGAACCGTGTCGTGCGTCCCTGCCGATGACGACCGTGCCTTCAGGATGGGTCTGTGCCAGCCACGCTGCAAGACCCGCTGTGGTGCGGATGACCACGGCCGTGTTCATGCCGTTCGGGCCGGCCCTCACCGGGCCGCGAAGTCCTGCCGTGCCGAAGGCGAGGGGGCCTGCCATGCGATCGTCGAGGTCGACCACCGCGTCCGGGTCGCCTGTCATCGCGCGAGCCAGCAGGTCCTGCAGCTCTGCGCGGGTGTCGTCGTCGACGTCGTCGGCGATCCAGCGGAACGTCGTGTCCCGGAGCTGGGTCGTCAGCCGGGGCGGTTTCTGCTGCATCACGTCATAGTGGCAAGGTGACCGGCTCCGGGGGCAGCCGCCCCGCGTGACGAACCCCACAATCCACTTTTCTGCAATGTGCTTTCTTCGCTTTGCAGAAATATTCGATGAGCAGCGATGTCGAGTTCTTTTTCCTCATAATCGGCGCATTTTTACCCCAGTACTGAATGGGTGCGCTATGCGGAACACGATCGAGTTATTGCCGTCGAGGATGTCCTTCGCCAGATTCGGTGATGCGCCGACGTTTCGGCGCATCACCCTCACCTGACGAAATTCGGGCGAATGCCCTCTGCGTGAAAGGAGCCGACCATGGCGGAATTCAGAGAGATCGCCGACGTGCCGGTTGTGACCGGCGGTTGGGCGACGGACAAGTGAATTCCGCGTTTTCAGGCCCGCGTGACGAGTTCCCGAAGCAGTCCGCCCATCCGCTCGGCGGAGGCCCGGCCCGCTTCGAGGACTTCCTGGTGATCCAGGGGCTCGCCGGTTATGCCCGCCGCGAGGTTGGTGACGAGTGACAGCCCGAACACCTCGACGCCCTCCGCGCGGGCCGCGATGGCTTCCAACACGGTCGACATGCCCACCAGGTCCGCGCCG
The DNA here is from genome assembly GCF_027317685.1 of Saccharomonospora sp. Classification (NCBI taxonomy): domain Bacteria; kingdom Bacillati; phylum Actinomycetota; class Actinomycetes; order Pseudonocardiales; family Pseudonocardiaceae; genus Saccharomonospora; species Saccharomonospora sp. The sequence goes on along the minus strand of NZ_DAHVQP010000037.1, from coordinate 16,508 downwards.
AGCGTTCGCAGCATGCGGATCTCGGCGGGTGTCTCGAAGTGCGGCCCGGGCAGTCCGGCGTAGATACCTTCGGCCAGAGACGGGTCGATCTCCTTGGCGACCGCGCGTAGCCGATGCGAGTACAGATCCACGAGATCGACGAAGTTCGCGCCCGTGATGGGCGAGGTGGCGGTCATGTTGAGGTGGTCGGCGATGATGACCGGCTGGCCGACCTGGAAGCCGTCGCGCAGTCCGCCCGCGGCGTTGGTCAACAGTACGGTGCGCACACCGGCGGCGGCCGCCGTGCGCACACTGTGGACGACCCTGGCCACTCCTTTGCCTTCGTAGAGGTGGGTGCGACCGAGGAGCACCAGGATCCGTTTGTCGCCGATCGTGACGACACGTGCGGTACTACCGTGGCCCACGGCGCTGGGGGTCTCGAATCCCGGTAGTTCACCGAGGGGGATCTCCGCTTCCGGCTCGCCGATGATGTCGGCCGCGGGACGCCAGCCGGAGCCGAGGACCACGGCGATGTCGAACGCTTCGACACCGGTGCGGTCGGTCAGCACGGATGCCGCTGTGGCGGCAAGGTCACGGGGTTGGGTGTCGCTGGAGTTCACGGTCGTGCAGCTTAGGCCCCGACGACCTGTTCGTGGGCGACCGGACGATTCGACGAAGTGATGGTTCGGCGAGAAACGGCCGGGGACCGCTGGAGCTGCAGGGGCGTGGATGGTGGAGCTGACCGGTCCGGTACCGAGGTCCTGTACGCACGACAGGTGCTGCGTATGGGGACGCGGTGTCGGATCAGGCATCACGGTGCTGTAGTTCCTGTGCTGAGGAGGACGTCGGTCTCTGTTCGTCTGTGTCGTTGGGGGCGTCGCGCGGTGTCCGGGTGCGTAGAGCCCAGGCCACACCCACGGCGGAGAGGGCCATGAGCGCGAACGACACGGTCAGGGTGAGTGCATCGGGGCTGGTCAACGGTTGTCCGCGTAGGGCCTGCCAGGTCAGCAGCGCGAGCACGGCGGCGTAGGAGGAGCCTGCCACGAGGACGAGCCGTCCACGGACGACGTCGTCGTGGAGTCGTGCCCAGCGCCGGGCCAGCAGGGGCAGCAGTATCGCGAGCAGGGGGAGCACCTGCAGTGCGTGCATGCCCACGAAGTGGGGGATACGCAGGTCGCCGCCGACGGTGCTCCAGCCGGTGATCGGCATGCCCGGTCCGCCGTCGGGAAGGCCCACCGTGTGGGCGCCGATGATGCGGCCGATGGTGCTTTGTTCCTCCTGGGTCAGTTGTTCGTCGGTCGGGGAGGTCATGAGGCCGCCGAGGCCCAGGCCGGCGAGTGAGATGAGGGCGCCGAGGCGCACCGCCCACCGGTCGGCGGCCTCCGCGATGGGGGTTCGCAGCAGGAGGAGTGTGAGTACCAGGGTGCCGACCCACAGGAGGGTGATCGAGATGCCCATGAGGGTGACTAGCCCGGCGTTGAGTGGGGTCGTGAAGTTGAAGTGACTGCTCGTTCCCCTGAGCACCTGGATCACGATGATCGTGTATTCGAGCACCAGTACGCCCACGAGGACGTTCGACACCCGGTGGGCGAGGCGGCGTCGAGTCCGTAGCAGGGACACGAGCCAGGCCCAGGTGACGCAGTACACCGCGATCGACACGGCGAATTTGAAGGGTTTGAGCCATGCCGGCGCGCCGCCGATGCTGCGGTCGTCCACGACGAGTCCGACGGCCGACACCACTGTCATGACCGTCATCAGCGCCGCGCAGACGAGCATCGGGCGATGCCACGTGCGGTACTGCTCCGCTTTCATCGGGTTCATCCCATCCGTCGCTAGATATAGATAGCGGATAGCGTCGCTATCTGAAATGGGAAGTTACACTGCCCACTCTGGGGAGTCCACAGGAAAGGCGAGATCGACATGCGTATGGCCGAACTCAGTAGGGAGTCGGGCGTCCCCGTCGCGACCATCAAGTACTACCTGCGTGAGGGCCTTCTGCATCCCGGTGAACGCACGAGCCCCAACCAGGCGCACTACAACGACACTCACGTCCAGCGCCTACGGCTTGTGCGTGCGTTGCTCGACGTCGGGAGTCTGTCGGTGGCCACGGCCAAGGAGGTCCTGGTCGCCCTCGACTCCAGTGAGATGTCGCTGCATCACGTTCTCGGTGTGACCCAGTACGGGCTTCCGCTTGCGAACACGGAGCAAGCCGACGAGGAGGCGCGCGAATGGGCCCGGGCCACGGCCGAGAGACTTCTCGACGAACGTGGCTGGGTGTACGAGGAGGACTCACCGGCGGTCGATTCGCTCATCGGCGTGCTGGCGACGATGTACACCCTCGGGTACGCCGATCTCGCCTCGGTACTGGACCGCTATGCGGACTCCGCCGAAAACATCGCCGAGGCCGACGTCCGCTACATCGCGGGACTGCCGAGCACGGAATCGATCGTGGAGGGCATGGTGGTCGGCACCCTTTTCGGTGACGCATTGCTGGTGGCTCTGCGCAGGCTGGCGCAGGCGAGCGTCTCGGCGACCGTGTTCGGCTCGGACGGAGAGGGCGAAGAGATCAGCCCCCGAGGATCCGCGTGAGTGCGAATCCGAGTGCGGCGGCGAGGACGAACACCACGGCGGCCGTCGCCAGTACGCCCTTGCGGTCGGTGATCGTGCCCGTCAGGTCGGCGAACAGTCCGTAGTTCGGCCGAGGTAGCCAGGCGGGCCACGTCGAGGGTCGTTTCGAGTGGGTGGGCTTGCGCTGGGCCGGTCGAGGGTTTCTGGCCTGCGGCGCGGGCGAGGTGGGTTCGTCGCCGCTCGTGGCGAACGGCAGTGGGCCGGGATCGGAGGCCAGCGCGCCGCCCTCGGCGTCCGTTTCCTCCGCGAGAGCGGGGACCTTCGGGATCACCCGCGTGATGCTGGCCTCGTCGCGGGCTCGGCCGGTCTCGCTCTCGGTGAACAGCTCGGCCGGGAACAACGTGTGTCGAGGTTGTGTCAACAGTGGATAGAGCCGGCGCCGCACCTCAGCCAAGGACATGCGCTCCGACGGCTTCTTCATCATCAGGCCCCGGATCACCGGTGCTAGCGGGCCGGGGGAAGGGCGCGGCACATCGCCCTGGACCACGCTGACCACGGTCTCCAGCGGGTCGCCGTCGGCGTCGTACGGTGGTCGCCCCTCGGCGGCGGCGAACAGGGTGGCGCCCAGTCCCCACAGGTCGGCCGTGTAGGTCACCGGTCCACCGGTGGCGACCTCGGGGGCGATGAACGCGGGTGAGCCGAGCATCATGCCCGTGTGCGTCATCGTCGCCTCGGACACGTTGCGCGCGATGCCGAAGTCGGTGAGCTTGATGCGCCCGTCGTCCGCCACCAGCACGTTGCCGGGCTTGACGTCGCGGTGGGTGATGCCCGCGGCGTGGGCGGCCTCCAAAGCGGCGGCCACGGCCTCCCCGACGGCCGCCGCCTGCGCGACGGTCAGCCTGCCCGCCTGGCGCAGCAGCCCGGCCAGGCTGCGGGAGGGAAGTAGCTCCATCACGACGTACGGTTCGCCGTGTTCCCTGACGACGTCGTGCAGGATTACCACGTTCGGGTGCGATAACACCGCGATGGCTCTGGCCTCGCGCAGTGTTCGTTCGCGGAGCTCGGTGACCCGGGCCGGCGGGACACCATGTGGCATACGGACCTCCTTCACCGCGACGGGGCGGTGCAGGAACTCGTCGTAGGCCGACCACACGGTGCCCATCGACCCGGAGCCGAGCACGGATCGCAGCCGGTAGCGGCCGGCTACGAGTCGTCGGTCGTCTGTCGGGGCGGACACGCGCCCATTGTCGCGGACGACACGTGCCTCGTGGTTGTGGACTCCGTGCGCACCGGCCGCGGGAGCCGGCATACTTAATGCTTTTAAGGGCATTTCGTCTCTTCAGGGGCGATTAAGCTCACATCCCAAAATGGTCTCCCGGACCTACTATGACTAGGCATGAGCAACGGGGCTGAGGCCGAACTGGTGCTGGCAGCCGAGTTCGACACGCCGAGCCGGCAGGACTGGGAAGAGCTCGTCGAGAAGGTTCTCGACAAAGTCGGTACCGGTTGGGACCGGTTGCGGATCACCACTGACGACGGAATCGAGATCCAGCCGCTCTACACCGCCGACGACCCGGCCCCGCCCTCGGGATTCCCCGGACTGCCTCCGTTCGTCCGAGGCGCCCGGCCCGACGGCCACGTACTCGCAGGCTGGGACACGCGGGCCCACTACGAGGCGGGGGAGAACTTCGACGCCGCCGCTGCCGCCGACCTCAACGAGGCGGTGTTGACCGACCTCGACGGCGGGGTGACGTCGCTGTGGCTGCGCGTGGGGGAGAACGAGCCCGGCGCGGTGCCGGTTTCCTCACTCGACGCCGTTCTGCGGGAGGTGCAGCTCGACCTCGCCCCGGTCGTGCTCGACGCGGGTGAGGAGTACGAGCGCTCGGCGGAGGCCCTGCTCGCGCTGTACGCCGAGCGCAGCGTGCCCGACACCGAGGTGGCGGGTGGTCTGGGCGCGGACCCGATCGGCGTCCGCGCACGCACAGGCCGCGAGCAGGACGTGGGTGCCGCCGCCGCGCTCACGGCCAGGCTCGCCGAGCGCTACCCGAAACTGTCCACACTGGTGGCCGACGGTCTGCCCTACCACGAAGCCGGCGGCTCCGACGCCCAGGAACTCGGCGCCGCGCTCGCCACGGCGGTGGCGTATCTCCGTGCCGTGACCGATGCCGGGCTCGACGTCGATGCGGCCGCCGCGCGCATCGAGTTCCGGCTGGCCGCGACCACCGAGCAGTTCGGCACCATCGCGAAGTTCCGTGCCGCGCGCAGAGTGTGGGCACGTGTGTTGGAAGTGTGTGGTGCCTCCGACATCGCCATGCGCCAGCACGCTGTCACCTCGCCCGCCATGCTGACCCGTCGGGACCCCGAGGTGAACCTGCTGCGCACCACCGTCGCCTGCTTCGCGGCCGGTGTCGGCGGTGCCGACGCGGTGACCGTGTTGCCGTTCGACCACGCGATCGGACTGCCCGAGAAGTTCTCGCGCAGGTTGGCCCGCAACACCCAGGCGATCCTGCTGGAGGAAAGCAAACTCGCCAACGTGATCGACCCGGCGGGTGGCTCGTGGTACGTCGAGAACCTCACCGACGCGCTCGCGCGCGCGGCCTGGGACGAGTTCACCGCCATCGAGAAGGCAGGCGGTATCGAGGCTGAACTCGCTTCGGGCGCGTTGGCCGACCGTTTGGCCGACACGTGGCAGAAGCGATCGCGGCGGATCGCGACCCGTCGTGACCCGATCACCGGCGTCAGCGAGTTCCCGCTGCTGGACGAGAACACCTTCGAGCGGGCGCCTCGACCGGCGGAGGAAGGCGGAGGGCTTCCGCGAGTCCGGTACGCGCAAGACTACGAACGGCTCCGCGACCGGTCCGACGCCCACCTCGCCGAGCACGGCAGCCGACCGAAGGTCTTCCTCGCCACGCTCGGCCCGCTGGCGCAGCACACGGCGCGGGCCACGTTCGCCGCGAACCTCTTCCAGGCGGGTGGGATCGAGCCGGTGAACCCAGGCCTTGCCGACCCGTCCGTCGAGGACCTCGTGGCCGCCTTCCGCGACAGCGGAACCACCGTGGCCTGCCTGTGTGGCAGCGACACCGCGTACGGCGAGGACGCCGAGGCCCTGGCCGCGGCCCTGCGTTCGGCGGGCGCGACCACGGTGTTGCTCGCGGGCAAACCGGCCGACATCGACGGCGTCACGGGTTACGTCCACACCGGATGCGACGCACTCGCCGTCCTCTCTGACACCCTCGACACTCTGGGAGTCGCGCGATGAGCATTCCCGATTTCAGCGACATCGAGCTGGGGTCCGGCGCCGCACCGAGCGGCGACAGGCAGGAATGGACGGAGGCGCTGCGCGCCGCCACCGGCAAGGACGTCGACGCGCTCACGTGGGAGACCCCGGAGGGCATCGGGGTCAAACCGCTCTACACGGCGGAGGACCTGACGGGCCTGGACTTCCTGCGCACCTATCCCGGCATCGCGCCGTACCTGCGGGGCCCGTACCCGACGATGTACACCACCCAGCCGTGGACCATCCGCCAGTACGCCGGGTTCTCCACGGCCGAGGAGTCCAACGCCTTCTACCGGCGCAACCTCGCCGCGGGCCAGAAGGGCCTGTCGGTGGCGTTCGACCTCGCCACCCACCGCGGTTACGACTCCGACCACCCGCGCGTGGCCGGTGATGTCGGCATGGCGGGCGTGGCCATCGACTCGATCTACGACATGCGGCAGCTGTTCGACGGCATCCCGCTCGACCGCATGAGCGTGTCGATGACCATGAACGGCGCCGTCCTGCCCGTGTTGGCGCTGTACGTGGTGGCGGCCGAGGAACAGGGTGTTCGGCCCGAGCAGCTGGCGGGGACCATCCAGAACGACATCCTCAAGGAGTTCATGGTCCGCAACACCTACATCTACCCGCCGCAGCCGTCGATGCGGATCATCTCCGACATCTTCGCGTTCACCTCGCAGCGGATGCCGAAGTTCAACTCCATTTCGATCTCCGGCTACCACATGCAGGAGGCCGGGGCCACGGCCGATCTGGAGTTGGCGTACACGTTGGCCGACGGCGTCGAGTACATCCGCGCAGGCCTGGACGCCGGGCTCGACATCGACGCGTTCGCCCCGCGGCTGTCGTTCTTCTGGGCCATCGGCATGAACTTCTTCATGGAGGTCGCGAAGCTGCGGGCCGCGCGCCTGCTGTGGGCAAAGCTCGTGAAGCAGTTCGAGCCGAGCAACCCCAAATCGCTGAGCCTGCGCACGCACTGCCAGACCTCCGGGTGGTCGCTCACGGCCCAGGACGTCTACAACAACGTGGTGCGCACGTGTGTCGAGGCGATGGCGGCCACCCAGGGCCACACGCAGTCGCTGCACACCAACGCCCTCGACGAGGCCCTGGCGTTGCCCACCGACAGCAGCGCCCGCATCGCGCGCAACACGCAGTTGCTGCTCCAGCAGGAGTCCGGCACCACGCGCGTCATCGACCCGTGGGGCGGCAGCGCGTACGTCGAACGGCTCACCTACGAACTCGCCCGTCGGGCGTGGAGCCACATCGAGGAGGTCGAGTCCGCGGGCGGTATGGCCAGGGCCATCGACGCCGGGATCCCCAAACTGCGCATCGAGGAGGCCGCGGCCCGCACGCAGGCCCGCATCGACTCGGGCAGGCAGCCGGTGATCGGCGTGAACAAGCACCGCCTCGGCGCGGAGGACGACACCGAACTCGACGTCCTCAAGATCGACAACGAGGGTGTGCGGGCGCAGCAGCTGGAGAAGCTGCGCAGGCTGCGCGCCGAACGGGACGAGGACGCCACCCAGGACGCGCTGCGCAGGCTCACCGCCGGCGCGGAGGGCGACGGCAACCTCCTGGAACTGGCCATCGACGCGGCCAGGGCCAAGGCCACGGTCGGGGAGATCTCGGAGGCCCTGGAGAAGGTCTGGGGACGGCACGCCGGCCAGATCCGTACCATCTCCGGCGTGTACCGCGAGGAGGTCGGCAAGACGGCCAATGTGGAGGCCGCGCGCGAGCGGGTCGACGCGTTCGCCGAGGCCGAGGGACGCAGGCCGCGCATCCTGGTGGCCAAGATGGGCCAGGACGGCCACGACCGCGGGCAGAAGGTGGTCGCCACCGCGTTCGCCGACCTCGGTTTCGACGTCGATGTCGGGCCGCTGTTCTCGACACCCGCCGAAGTGGCGCGCCAGGCCGTCGAGGCCGACGTGCACATCGTGGGCGTGTCGTCGCTGGCGGCGGGGCACCTGTCGCTGGTGCCCGAACTGCGGGACGAACTGCTCGCGTTGGGCCGCGACGACATCATGATCGTGTGCGGTGGCGTCATCCCGCCCCAGGACTACGACGAACTGCGCGCCGCGGGAGCCTCCGCCATCTTCGGCCCCGGCACCGTGATCGCCGACAGCGTCGTCACGATGCTCGACGAGCTCGAGGCGCGACACTCGTAACCATGGCACGCATCCTCGACGTTCCCGCATACGCCAAAGGTGTGCTCGACGGTGACCGCGGCACCCTGGCCCGGGCCATCACGCTGGTCGAGTCGCAACGCCCCGAGCACCGCAAGCTGGCGCAGGACCTGCTCGTGGAACTGTTGCCACACGCGGGCGGCGCGGTCCGGGTCGGTATCACCGGGGTGCCCGGCGTGGGCAAGTCCACGTTCATCGACCAGCTCGGCACCCAGCTCACCGAAGCGGGACATCGGGTGGCCGTGCTCGCCGTGGACCCGTCGTCCCCCCGGACCGGTGGCAGCATCCTCGGCGACAAGACGCGTATGGCCCGGCTCTCCACCGACCCCGCCGCGTTCGTCCGGCCGTCACCGACGTCGGGCACACTCGGCGGGGTGGCCCGCGCCACGCGCGAGACCATCGTGTTGATGGAAGCCGCCGGCTACGACGTGGTGTTGGTCGAGACCGTTGGGGTCGGCCAGTCGGAGGTCACCGTGGCCGGCATGGTCGACTCGTTCCTGTTCTTGACCCTGGCCCGCACCGGTGACCAGCTCCAGGGCATCAAGAAGGGGGTCCTCGAACTCGCCGACGTGATCGCCGTCAACAAGGCCGACGGTGAGCACGAACGCGAGGCTCGCAGGGCCGCCAGGGAACTGTCCGGCGCGCTGCGGATGATCTACGGCCCCGATGCCGCGTGGACCCCGCCCGTGCTCACCTGCAGCGGACTGACCGGGGCCGGGCTCGACACCGTGTGGCAACAACTGACACGGCACCGCGACCAGCTCGTCGAGACGGGTGAACTCGAGGCCAGGCGACAACAGCAGCAGGTGGACTGGGTCTGGGCCATGGTGCGGGACCAGCTACTGGACCGGCTGGTGGAGCACCCGGCCGTGCGCGCGATCGTCGACGACGTCGAACGCGATGTGCGCGAGGGCCGCAGCACCGCCACCCTCGCCGCTGAACGCATACTGTCCGCGTTCAGCGGCGAAACGTCGCACGGTGGCTGACGAGACACCATCCGACAGTGCAGACTGTGAGCGTGCGTGTTCTCGGGGTTGTGCTGAGTGTGCTCACCGTCGTTCTCGTCGTCTCCGCCGGTGCCACCGTGCCCGCAGCGCAGGCCGTGCCTGCCGCGTCGGGTACCGCGTCGACCGCTCCCGCCGTTCACGTCGTGGCGCAGGACGACACCACCTCCGAAACCGGGGACCCCTCGGGATCGGAGGAATCACCGAGCGGGGAACCGGAACTCGACCCCCAGACCGAGGCCGAGGCCGAGCGGAACAAGGACAAGATTGTGGTGGGCGTCATCGCGGCGATCCTGCTCGGCATCGTGGCTTGGGGGCGGTACATCCGCGCGAAGAACGCCAAGGGCGGATAGCGCCCTCCGGTTCTACGGCGCCACCGAACGGTCCGTCACCGTTTAGCGCAAATGGGCTACCTTCTGTCTATCCATTAGGACATACGGGTTACGCATAGGCTGGAAAGTGCCAGACTGAAAGTCAATACGTACGGCATGCGTACGGTAGTTGACCCGTTCTAACAGCTCTACCAGCGGACGACAGAGGTGTGCCCCATCGCCGCGCTGGTTGCGTGCGGAGGTGCGGTGTGACCGTTCTCGACTCGCGACCCGAAGTGCCGGGCGAATCCGACCCGGCCGAATCGGCCGACTCCCTGCTCACCGTGTCCGACACGGTCGTCACAGGGGATGTGGGGGCAGGGCGCGGCCCCGGCTGGCTCGACGCCTGGATGACCGACCGCGCGGCGGACGTCGTGTCCTGGCGCCGGCACATCCACGCCAACCCCGAACTCGCTCGGCGTGAGTACGGCACCACGGAGCTCGTGACCAAGTTGCTCCGTTCGGCCGGTCTGCGACCGACCGTGCTGCCCGGGGGCACCGGGGTCGTCTGCGACATCGGCAGTGGACAGCGGTGTGTGGCGCTGCGGGCCGACCTGGACGCTCTGCCGTTGACCGAGGCCACGGGCCTGCCATTCGCCTCGGGCGTGGACGGGGTCGCCCACGCCTGCGGACACGACGTGCACACGACGGTGCTGCTCGGCGCGGGCCTGGCGTTGGCCACGGCCGCGGAACTGCCGGGACGTGTGCGACTGATCTTCCAACCCGCCGAGGAGGTCATGCCCGGCGGAGCCCTCGACGCCATCGAAGCCGGCGTGCTCGACGGCGTGGACCGGATCTTCGGCCTGCACTGCGATCCCCGGTTGCCCGTCGGCCGGATCGGTACGCGAGTGGGCGCGCTCACGTCGGCCGCGGACCTCGTGGAACTGACGCTGACCTCGCCGGGAGGGCACACCTCACGGCCTCACCTGACCGCCGACCTCGTGCACGGGCTCGGCACCGTGATCACCTCGCTGCCCACCGTGCTGTCGCGGAGAGTGGACCCGCGGTCGGGGACCGTGCTCGTGTGGGGCGCCGTGCACGCCGGGGAAGCGGCCAACGCCGTGCCCCAGGAAGGCAAGTTGCGGGGAACCCTGCGCACCGCCGACCACGAGACGTGGACGATGCTGGAGCCCCTCGTGGAGTCGTCGGTTAAGGCGCTGCTCGCCCCCACCGGGGTGGGGTACGAGCTGAACTACCTGCGGGGTGTTCCACCCGTGGTCAGTGACCCGGAGAGCACGGACCTGCTCCGGGCGGGTGTGGAAGCCGCGCTGGGATCCGGTGCCCTGGCCGCCGCGGAGCAGTCCTCCGGGGGCGAGGACTTCGGCTGGTACCTGGAGCACGTGCCCGGCGCGTTCGCCCGGCTCGGCGTGTGGTCCGGTGAGGGACAGATGCGCGACCTGCATCAGCCGACGTTCGAGGCCGATGAACGCGCCCTGTTCACCGGTATCAGGGTGATGGTCCACACGGCCTTGGCCGCGCTGGCGTCCTGATGACGAACACCGTGTCCGCAGGTTGTGTCGTCGTGTCCGCATCGTGCGGTGCGAACACGGCTACGGGAACTGCGGACACGAGTTATCCACAGGCCCACTGGTTATCCACAGCCTGTGGATAACCAGTGGCGCCGGGTCGAGATCCAGTTCAGCCTGGGGGAATGCGGCACGACTGGGGAGTGCGCGGCCCTGTCACTCGACGTGACGCTGCGGCCGTGCTGGGGGAATACTCATTGAGGACCGCTCTCCGCCAAGGTGTGTTGACTCAGCCGTGGCGGGGAGTCGTGATGCGCACGGCCGACCTGGGGGACCTTCGCGCTCGTGCGGCAGCGGCCGTCCTGTTCGTCGGCGTACCCGTGGTGATCTCCGGACCGACCGCGTTGCGGTTGCACGGCTGCGACGCGGTGCCGGAAACCGGCCCGATCCACGTGACCGTGCCGTACTCGCGGTCCGCGAGATCCCGGCCGGGGCTCGCCATGCACCAGAGCCGGTTCAACCCCGCCGACGTGATCGAGCTCGACGGGCTTCCCGTGTTCCCGCTCGATCTCGCGATCGCCGACCAACTGTGCGGCAGCGATGCGCGCCGCGCGTTCGCGGCCCTGGACCAGGCGTTGCGCATGCGTCCCGGCGAGGAGGGCGAGTCGTTCCGTTCGGCCGTGCGGGCCCGTCTCGCCTCCCGTGCCGACCGGCGTGGCGTGTCGAAGGCGTTCATGCTCACCGAGCTGGCCACGGGGCGAGCGGACTCACCGCCCGAAAGCTCGCTTCTGCTGACCGTGGTCGAAGCCGGATTCCCGGTACCGGAGCCTCAGCATCCGATACACACGATCGACGGGCGTCTGCTGTATGTGCTCGATCTGGCCTGGGAGCAGTGGCGGATCGCCTTGGAATACGACGGTTACGCAGCCCATGAGGACCGGGCCGCGTACGACGCCGAACGTGACCGGCGATTGGCGGGGCGGGGATGGGTGGTGATCAGGGCGACGGCTGACGACCTGCGTGACCCGTCGCGGATTCTGGATGAGCTGCGCGAGGCGTTCGCCCAACGATCCCGTTAGGGCTCTCCCATCGCGGGTTGCGGACATGGCGACGCAGGCTGAGGACACGGCGACACAACCTGCGGACACGGTGGTTCAGGGGCCGATGCGTTTGCAGGGGCGGGTGCGTAGGTCGGTGACGTAGTCGGCGGGGGCGCCGGCCGCTTCGGCGGCGTCGGCCAGCACACCCAGATAGCGGGCGGAGGGCAGTCCACCCTCGTACGCATCGAGCACGTACAGCCACGCCAGCACCGAACCGTCCATGGTCTGGACTCGCAGCCTGATCTTGTTGTGCAGTCCGAGCTCTCCGCCCTCCCACTGATCGAGCCGGGACTCGTCCAGCGGCGTGACGTCGTAGAGGACCACGAAGACCCGCGAGCCCGGGTCCTCGACGATGGTGGCGAGCGCGCCTTCCCAATTCAGGTCCTCGCCGCCGAAGGTGAGCCGCCAGCCTTCCAGCCAGCCGGTGCCCGCCATCGGCGAGTGGGGAGCTCGCTCCAACATCTGGGCGGGATCCATGTTGGACCCGTACGCGGCATAGAGGGGCACGACCATCAGGGTAACGGCCACCGCATCACCCGAGCGGATGCACTCCGCGTGTCCCCGCATAGAGTTGTCGATGCAGCGCCGTGTTGAGGAGGGAACGAAGTTGACCAAGATCGTGATCATGGGCGGCGGACCTGCCGGCTACGAGGCGGCACTGGTCGCGGCGCAACACGGAGCCGATGTCACCGTCGTCGAGCGGGACGGTCTTGGTGGCGCGTGCGTGCTGTACGACTGCGTTCCCTCGAAGACGTACATCGCTTCCTCCGGTGCGCGAGCGAGCCTGCAGAGTTTCTCCGAACTCGGCATCCACGTGGACCCGCCGCGGGTCGACCTGGCGTCCGTGCATGGCCGGGTACGGGACTTGGCGCTCGCGCAGTCCGCGGACATCCGTGCTCGTCTGCAGCGGGAAGGGGTGCGGATACTGACCGGTACCGCCCGGTTCCGTGACTCCAAGCCGGGCTTGGCGACGCACAAGGTCGGCGTGACCGACTCGGAGACCGGTGAGGAGGAGATCCTCGACGCCGACGTGGTGCTGGTGGCCACGGGTGCGACGCCGCGGGTGCTGCCGGGTGCCGTGCCCGACGGAGAGCGCATCCTCGACTGGAGGCAACTCTACGACCTGCCCGAGCTGCCCGAGCACCTCGCCGTGGTGGGGTCGGGTGTGACGGGTGCCGAGTTCGCCTCCGCCTACACCGAGATGGGTGTCAAGGTCACCGTGGTGTCCAGTCGTGACCGGGTGTTGCCGCACGAGGACGCCGACGCCGCCGCGGTGCTGGAGGAGGTGTTCTCCCGGCGTGGCGCCACCGTGGTGAAACACGCGAGGGCCGAGCGGGTGGAACGCACTTCGGACGGGGTGGTCGTGCACCTCACCGACGGCAGGCAGATCGAGGCCAGCCATGCGCTCATGACCGTCGGTTCGGTGCCGAACACCGGTGACATCGGACTCGAACGCGTGGGGATCGAGCCCGGCCCGGGTGGGTTCATCAACGTCGACCGGGTGTCGCGGACGAGCGCTCCCGGGGTGTATGCGGCGGGTGACTGCACGGGTGTGTTGATGCTGGCGTCCGTGGCGAGCATGCAGGGCCGGATCGCGATGTGGCACGCGCTCGGTGAGGGCGTGGCCCCCATCAGGTTGCGCACGGTCGCGGCGAACGTGTTCACGCACCCCGAGATCGCCACGGTGGGGGTGAGCCAGAAGTCCATCGACTCGGGTGAGGTGCCCGCGCGCACCATCATGCTTCCGCTGGCCACGAACGCGCGCGCCAAGATGGAAGGGGTGCACCACGGGTTCGTGAAGCTGTTCTGCAGGCCGGCCACGGGAGTCGTGGTGGGTGGGGTCGTGGTGGCGCCCAACGCCAGTGAGTTGATCCTGCCGATCGCGTTGGCCGTGCAGAACCAGCTCACCGTGGACAACCTGGCGATGACGTTCTCGGTGTACCCGTCGCTGTCCGGGTCGATCACCGAGGCCGGGCGGCAGCTGATGCGGCACGACGACCTGGACTGACACGGGACCGGCACAGGGAAGATCGTCCTGCGGACGGTCGGGCGTGATGTGAGACTGGAGTCGGCTCGTCCACGCCGGACCACCGGAGCGCGTCATGATCGTCCGCGACACTCCCTACCCCGACGGCACGCCTTGCTGGGTCGATCTGCTGGTACCGGATCCGCGCAGGGCCATGGACTTCTACGGCGCCCTGTTCGGCTGGGCCTTCGCCGACCAGGGGGACGAGACGGATAACTACCTGCTGTGCCTGGTGAACGGTCGGATAGTCGCCGGACTCGGTGGCAGAAAACCGCGGCAGGAAGCTCCTCCGGTGTGGACCACCTACCTCGCCACGTCGGATGTGGACGCCACCGCGGCGAGGGTGACGGACGCGGGTGGACGGCTGCTGACCGGGCCGACCGACATGCTGTGGGGCAGCCGGATGGCGCTCGCCTCGGATCCCACGGGAGCGGTGTTCGGGCTGTGGCAGGCGGGACGGGTCATCGGGGCGCAGCTGACCGACGCGCCGTCGGCTCTGATGTGGAACGAGTGCCTGACCCGTGACTTCTCCACGGCGAAGGAGTTCTACGGCCGCGTGTTCGGTTACACGGTCAGCCGGCAGGAGGACCAGGACCTCGCCTACGGCACGTTCGTGTCGGACGAACGCGTCGTCGGCGGGTTGGGGGAGTTGTCCACCGAGGTCCCCGCGGATGTCCCGCCGCACTGGATGACGTATTTCGGTGTCGTCGACACGGACGCTGTGGCGGCACGGGCCACCGAGCTCGACGGTAACGTGGTCGTCCCACCGGCGGACAGTCCGTACGGGCGCGTGGCCGTGCTCGCGGACAACCAGGGGGTGGGTTTCTCCGTCATCACCGTTACCGCCGAGCCGGAAGCCACCTAGAAGCCCGACAGGTCTCGTCGATCCTCGTCAGTCCTCTTCGGTGCCCCAGTCGAACGTCTTGGTGACGGCTTTCTTCCAGTTGCGGTATTCCCGTTCCCGCCGAGCCTCGTCCATACTCGGCTCCCAGCGTTTGTCCTCGGCCCAGTTGTTGCGGATATCGTTCTCCCCCTCCCAGTAGCCGACCGCCAGGCCCGCGGCGTAGGCGGCGCCGAGCGCGGTCGTCTCGTTGACCTTCGGGCGGATCACCGGCACACCGAGGATGTCGGCCTGGAACTGCATGAGCAGGTCGTTGACTACCATGCCGCCGTCCGCTTTGAGGGATTTCAGCGGAACGCCGGAGTCGGCGTTCATGGCGTCGATGACCTCGCGGGTCTGAAACGCCGTCGCCTCGAGCGCCGCGCGACAGATATGTCCTTTGTTGACGTATCGGGTCAGACCCACGATGGCGCCACGGGCGTCGGAGCGCCAGTACGGTGCGAACAGGCCCGAGAACGCGGGGACGATGTAGGCGCCGCCGTTGTCCTCCACGGTGCGCGCGTGCTCCTCGATCTCGGGCGCCGAATCGATCATCTTGAGGTTGTCGCGCAACCATTGCACCAGCGATCCGGTGACGGCGATGGAGCCTTCCAACGCGAAGATCGGGTCCTTCGTGCCGAGCTTGTAGCAGACGGTGGTGATCAGCCCGTTCTGCGACATCACCTTCTCGGTGCCCGTGTTGAGCAGCACGAAGTTACCGGTGCCGTAGGTGTTCTTCGCCTCTCCGACACTCAGGCAGGCCTGGCCGAAGGTCGCGGCCTGCTGGTCGCCGAGGATACCCGCGATGGGCACACCCCTGAACGCGCCACGCTCGCGGGTGGTGCCGTACGTCTCCGACGACGACCGGATCTCGGGCAGCATGGACATCGGAATGCCCATGTCGGCCGCGATGTCGGGATTCCAGGACAGGGTGTCGAGATCCATCAGCAGTGTGCGGGAGGCGTTGGTGGGGTCGGTGACGTGGATGCCGCCGTCGACGCCGCCCGTCATGTTCCACAACACCCAGGTGTCTATGTTGCCGAACAACAGGTCACCGTTCTCGGCGCGTTCGCGCGCGCCTTCCACGTTGTCCAGAATCCACTTGATCTTGGGGCCGGAGAAGTACGTGGCCAGCGGTAGCCCCGTCTTGCCGCGGTAGCGTTCCTGGCCTTCACCCAGCGCACCCAGTTCTTCGATGATGCGATCCGTGCGGGTGTCCTGCCAGACGATGGCGTTGTAGACGGGTTTTCCCGTCTTGCGGTCCCACACCAGCGTGGTCTCGCGTTGGTTGGTGATGCCGACGGCGGCGATCTCGCTCGCCGTGAGGTCGGCGTTGGCGAGCGCGCCCGCCGCCGTGGCCCTGGTGTTGGCCCAAATCTCCTCCGCGTCGTGTTCGACCCAACCTGCCTTGGGGAAGATCTGTCGATGTTCTCGCTGCTCGGAGGCGACGACCTGGCCGGAGTGATCGAAGATCATCGTCCGGGTGGAGGTGGTTCCTTGGTCGATCGCGGCGATGTATGAAGCCATGACTGTCCTTTCCGCCGGTCGTTACTCGGACCTGCGTGTCTCGGTGGCGTCGGTGGGTTCGGGAACCCGTCCAGCGGGAGGGCCTTCCACACCTTCCAACGTCTCGCGGGCCTTCAGGACCTGGCCGATGAAC
>NZ_DAHVQP010000036.1:0-5758 GCF_027317685.1 Saccharomonospora sp. | reverse complement strand
AACGGCATCACCGATGTCGCAGGGGTCCGGGTCGGACAGGTGACCCTGATCGAGGGGGAGGACGTGCGGACCGGGGTGACGGCGATCGTCCCCCACCCGGGCAACGTCTATCAGGAGAAAGTCGCCGGTGGCGTGTTCATCGGCAACGCGTTCGGAAAGCCGGCCGGCTTCACTCAGGTGTCCGAGCTCGGCACGATCGAGACTCCGATCGTCCTCACGAACACGTTGAGTGTCGCGCGCGGTATCGACGGCGCTGTCACCTGGACGCTCGCTCAGCCGGGGAACGAAGCGGTCTCGTCGGTGAACGCGTTGGTCGGGGAGACGAACGACGGCGTGCTCAATGACATCCGAGGCCGCCATGTCACCGAGGACCACGTTCTCGACGCGATCACCACCGCCACAGGCGGTCCCGTGGAGGAAGGCTCGGTCGGCGCGGGTACCGGTACAACCTGCTTCGGTTGGAAAGGCGGCATCGGCACGTCGTCTCGGATCGTCGACGGCTACACCGTCGGAGTCCTCGTCCAGACGAACTACGGCGGCTCGCTGCGGATCGACGGCGTTCCGATCGGGGAGGAACTCGAACCCCCCGACCGCTTGGCGGCCGAGACCTCGGGCGACGGTTCGTGCGTGTTCGTGGTCGCCACCGACGCCCCACTGAGCTCGCGCAATCTCGAACGGTTGGGCGCACGCGCGGTCTTCGCCATGGCGCGAACCGGCTCCACCTTCACCAACGGCAGCGGCGACTTCGCGATCGCCTTCTCCACGTCCCCCGATTCCCGCGAACGTGCCGGGGACACCGCCCAGGACTCGAAGTTCCTGCCGAACGCGGGTATCTCCCCACTGTTCCGTGCCGTGCTCGATACCGCCGAAGAGGCGATCTACAACTCGTTGTTCATGGCGACGACCGTCACCGGGCGAGACGGGACCACCCGGCACGCGATCCCGCTCGACCGGGTCCGCGCGATTCTGCGCAAGTACGGCCGGATTCCCGAGTGAGGTATGTCGGAGGAAAAGCCTGGAGTGTCCGAAGAGCCACGGCCTCGGACTGGAAACGAAAGGGGGCCCGTCACTCGGGTTCGATCCGTACATCCACGACACCGGGGACCGTGCGGGCGAGGCTGGCCACTACTCTGCGTTCGGCATCGTCGATGAATTCGCCCTTCACCACGGTGGTCCTGTCGGTCACGTCGACCGACCAGCGACCGCGCTGCCCGCTGTAGGCGTCCAACACCGCCGACACGTGCGCCGCGACCACGTCGTCCGGCCGTACGAGAGGTCTCAGCACGTCCCGGCGACTCACGATGCCGACGAGTGCTCCGTCTTCCACCACGGGCAGACTGCGCAGGCGGTCGGTGAGCATGAGGTGCGCGATGTCGGTGACCTCAGTGTCGGGTGAGATGACCTCCACGGGTTTCGTCATCACATCGCTGACCTGTAATGAGGCCCCACCCCCCTCGGAGCTGATCTTCTCCACGGCGCGGAGTGCGTCGACTTCGGTGATCATGCCGATTACGCGCTGTTCCTCATCGACCACGGGCAGGCTGGCGAAGCCACCCTCGGTGATCCTCACCACCGCATCCCGCACCGGAGCGTCGGGGGAGATGCTCACGACAGGCCTTGACATGATCTCGGAAGCGTGCATGCCGTTGCTCCTCATTGCCTGCGACACCAATCGGATTCCCGCCACGACGACGGAACCGGAGGGACTTAGGTCCTGACATACGGGCCTCGGACGGTTCTGGTGTCGATCTCGGAAGGGAAGTTGTCCTTGTTCGCTGTGGACCGGGCGCCGTGCGTCGGCGACCGAGCACACCCTGTGGCGGAAAGTCGGTGTCCCGAGGCGGTTTCTCGACGGTCGCCTCCCGGCCCACCGGTGCGACGTCGGGGACACGGCTTACTTCAACGGGTGAACCACGTGCGATACATCGCAAGGGGCCGCCGGTGCGGCCGAGACGGGCTCGGTTCGTCCGCTGCGGTCGTGTCGCAAGACCCCTAACCTGCAAGGTGAGGCAGCGTCTCGACTGTAAGCGAGGTTTTCGCGATGACCACAGCTCCGGCCGGCTACACCTACGACCAAGAGCTCCCGGCTTCCCCGGTGACTGAGCAGGACCTGACCGAGCTGCTCACCGATGTCATGTGGACGGACGCCGATGCCCGCGCGCTGCGGCGGGCCGGGGAGATTCTGGTGCCACAGGCTTCGGACATCCTCGATATCTGGTACGACTTCTTCGGATCCACACCGCATCTGATCAGCGTATTCCGGGGCCCCGACGGGAAACCGGATCAAGAGTATCTGGCGAGGGTGCGAGCCCGATTCGAACAGTGGATCTCCGACCTGTGCACGCGTGGGTTCGATTACCGGTGGTTGGCCTACCAGGAAGAGATCGGGTTGCGGCACACCCCGGCGAAGAAGAATCTCACCGACGGGGTGGACTCCCCGGCCACGCACGTGCCGATGAGGCACCTGATGGCGTTGCTCGTCCCCATCACGGTGACGATCCGGGAGTTCCTCCAGCGGCACGAGCCCGACTCCAACGAGGTGGAGGCCATGTACCAGGCGTGGTTCAAGGCCGTCACCGTGTCTGTGACGTTGTGGACCCGTCCCTACGCCGCCGAACTCTGGTGATCCCGCCGACACAGGTCACCGACATCGGCAGCAACGGCGGCTCGTGTCCGGGTGATAGCGGTGCGTAGGAAATAAAGTCACCCGGTGCACCGACGTGGCCCTTCCACGGAGAGTGACGAGGGCCGCCACTTCGCGGTGTCCGCTGCTCGGCCTACGGTACTGGCCATGAGTGGTGTGGTGGATGCCGCTGTGGCGACGTTGGAGGAACTGTCCTCGCACAACGTCCTGGTCCGGCCGGCCGGCGTGCACGCCGTGGGGAGCGCTACCGGCCCCCTGGCCGGGACTCCCATCGTGGTGAAGGACAACATCGCCGTCGAAGGTCTTCCGTTGACCGCCGGTTCACCCGCGTTGGAGGGTTACCGGCCGACTCGGAACGCGGGGGCGGTGCAGCGATTGCTCGACGCGGGTGCCATTGTGGTCGGGCAGACCAACATGCACGAGTTGGCGCGCGGCACCACCAGCCACAACGCCTTCTACGGCCCTGTCCGCAATCCGCGTGAGGCGAGTCGCATGGCGGGAGGGTCCAGCGGTGGGACCGCCGCGGCGGTGGCGGGTGGTGCGGTGCCCGCGGGTTTGGGTACCGACACCTCCGGTTCGGGGCGTATCCCCGCGGCGATGTGCGGGTGTGTGGGTTTTCGGGCGAGCGCGTCCCGATATCCGGGCGACGGGGTGCTGCACCTGTCGCCCAGTGCGGACGCGGTCACCGTGATGGCGATGACGGTCGCGGAGGTGGCCGTGTTCGACGCGGTGCTCGCCGGATTGTCGGAGACGCGGGAAGTCCCGGAGCTTCCACCGCTGGATCCGAGCACGGTACGGCTCGGGGTGCCACGCGATCCGTGTTGGCGTGTCCTCGATCCCGAGGTGGAACGGGTGTGCGAGGAGGCGCTGGAGAAACTGCGTGCCGCCGGGGTGCAGGTGGTGGAGGTGGACCTCGGTGACCTGGCGGCGGAGTCTTTCGAGGTCAACGTCAGCACGACGATGTATGAGATGTACGAGTACTGGTCCTTCTTCGCCCAGCAGCACCTCGGCTGTGACTACGCGACGTTGGTGACACGGTTGGGCAGTCCCGACGTGGTGGAGGCCTTCGGCTCGTTGGTGGACGGGTCGCCGATCACCGCCGACCACTATGCGGCGCTGCGTGTGTTGAAGGAGGAGGTGACCACTCGGTTCGCGGCGTTGTTCGCCGAACAGCGACTGGACGCACTGGTATTCCCACCAGTCCCGATGACCGCCCCGGAGGTGGGCGCGGAGACGGTGACGATCCGTGGTCGCGAGTACGACCTGCTCATGGCCACGATCGCCAACGAGACGATGGCGCCGAGCGCCGGTCTACCCGCCGTGTCGGTTCCGGCCGGGCTCGCCGCCGACGGGCTTCCGGTGGGGATCGAACTCGACGGTCCGACCGGCAGTGACAGGCGACTGCTGGCGATCGCCGAACTGGTGGAGCGATGTGTGGGGCCGTTGCCGCCGATGACGCGGTAGGTCGCTGCGTGGAGCCGCTGCCGGGGCGCCTTCCGGGAGGCGGGCCTGATGCCTACCGCACCTCTTGGCGCGATCTCGGCTCGGTTTTCGACCTGGGCCGTGTCAGCGTGCCTGGCGTCGCAGCAGGTACGTGTCCATCACCCAACCGCGAGCCAGTCGCGCTTCCGCGCGTGCCTGCCAGGCCTCGTCGACGACTTCGCTCAGCCTTCCGGCGACGAGCTTTTCGTCCGCCGAACCGAGGTTGGCGCCCCACCACAGGTGCCAGGCCTCGGGGTCGGGTAGCCGGCGGCAGGTGAGCGCGCCGTCGAGGACGACCACGAGATTGTCGTTGTGGGCCGCGTCCTGAAGCAGTCGGCGGCCCGTGGTGATGGTCACCGGGCCGCCGATGGTGTTGAGTACCTGCCGATGCCGAGCGGCCAATAGTTGGATGCTGCTGAGCCCAGGAACCACCTCGACGGTGAGGTCGACGGCGCCGCGTTCGACGATGCGGTCAGCCAGCCGGATCATCGAGTCGTACAGCGCAGGATCGCCCCACACGAGGATCGCCGCATCACCCTCGTTTTCCAGCAACGCTCGCTCGAACACCGCCGCGCGTGCCTCGTGCCAGTCGCGTACCGCGGCGCCGTAGTCGGCGGGGGCATCGCGATCGCGTTCGGGGTCGGGGACGTGCACGAAGCGAGGACGCCCTCGGACGTGCCGTGCGCAGATCTCCTCCCGCATCGCGAGCAGGTCCGCCGTCCCCGGGTGTTTCTCGGTCTTGTCGGCCACCAGGAAGTAGTCGACTTCGTTGAGTACCCGTGCCGCCTGTTCGGTCACGAGTTCGGGATCACCCGGGCCCAGTCCGACAAGGGCGAGGCGTCGCGTCACTTCTCGTCCTCCAGGTCCCCTTCGAGTTCGAGGTAGACGCGGGCCATCTCGGCCAGGGTGTCGGCGTCGGGCTCCGCCCACAGGCCGCGATCGGCGGCCTCGGTCAATCGCTCGACGATGCCGCGCAGCGCCCAGGGATTCGCCTGCCGCATGAAGCGCTGGTTCTCCTCGTCCAGCACGTACTCGCGGGCCAACGACTCGTACATCCAGTCGTGCACGACGCCCGCGGTCGCGTCGAGGCCGAACAGGTAGTCGACCGTGGCGGCCAGTTCGAATGCGCCCTTGTAGCCGTGTCGCTGCATGGCACCGATCCAACGTGGATTGACGACACGGGAACGGAAAACCCGGTTGGTCTCCTCGCCGAGCGTGCGCGTGCGCACGGCGTCGGGCGTGGTCGAATCGCCGACGTAGGCTTTGGGATCGGCGCCGGTCAACGCGCGCACCGTGGCGATCATGCCGCCGTGGTACTGGAAGTAGTCGTCGGAATCGGCGATATCGTGTTCGCGTGAGTCGATGTTCTTCGCCGCCACCGCGATGCGTCGGTAGTTGGTGCGCATGTCGTCACTCGCCGCGACCCCGTCGAGCCCACGTCCGTACGCGAAGCCACCCCAGGCGGTGTAGACCTCGGCGAGATCGGCGTCGTCCCGCCACGAACCGGACTCGACGGCCTGGAGGATGCCCGCGCCGTACGAGCCGGGTTTGGAGCCGAAGATACGGGTCGTGGCCCTGCGCTCGTCGCCGTGTTCGGCCAGATCGGCGCGGGCGTGGGCGCGAACGTAGTTC
>NZ_DAHVQP010000034.1:0-21925 GCF_027317685.1 Saccharomonospora sp. | reverse complement strand
ACGGACAACCTGGCTACGACCAGGGCTACGGACAACCTGGCTACGACCAGGGCTACGGACAACCTGGCTACGACCAGGGCTACGGACAGCCCGGCTACGACCAGGGCTACGGACAGCCCGGCTACGACCAGGGCTACGCGGCTCCGCCGAGCCCTCCCGCCGGCTACCCCGCGCAGGCTCCGCCGCCTCCTCCCGGTGGGGACCCCTACGCTCAGCAGGGCGGCTACCCGGGCGGTATGCCCCCGGCCGGTAACCGTCAACTCACAGCCATCCTGCAGCTCGACGACGGTTCCAACCGGACCTACTCGCTCAAGCAGGGCGGCAACGTGATCGGCCGGGGCCAGGACGCCGACTTCCGGCTCCCCGACACCGGTGTCTCTCGCCGTCACCTCGAAATCACCTGGGACGGCCAGAGTGCGACGTTGGCGGACATCGGTTCCACCAACGGCACCACTGTGAACGGCACCCCGGTGCAGACGTGGCAGCTCGCCGACGGTGACGTCATCAGGGTCGGGCACTCTTCACTGGTGTTCCGTACTCAGGGCTGACCCGACCGTTTTTCGGCGTCCTGCACAGCAACCCCACACGTGTCCCGCATAATGGCGGCCATGCGGGGGACCTGTGGAGCCGACGACGGCCGGATGGCGGTGGGCGGCGCAGGTTGGGCGCGAGAAGGCGGGAGCTGAGGCAACAGGTGCCAGAGCTGGTCGTACAACTCACCAGGGTGGGATTCCTCGTCCTGCTCTGGTTGTTCGTGTTCGCCGCGCTACGCGTGGTGCGCTCGGACCTCTACGCGGCGTCGGGGTTGCGGGTTAACCTGCCCAGCCTCCGCCGCGGTGGCAAGGAGAAGAAGCCGCTACGGGGCAGGAACAAGCTGCCCCGTCAACTCGTGGTGACCCACGGGGCACTCGCCGGCACCCGGATCGCCTTGGACGGCAGGCCGATTCTCATCGGACGAGCCGACGACTCGACTCTGGTGCTCGACGACGACTACGCCTCGACACGGCATGCCCGCTTGTCGTTGCGAGGTGACGAGTGGTTTGTGGAAGATCTGGGCTCGACCAACGGCACCTACCTGGACCGGGCTAAGGTCACTGCACCCTTGAAAGTTCCACTCGGCGTCCCCATCCGGATAGGCAAGACGGTGATCGAGCTTCGCCCATGACTCTCGTCCTACGCTACGCGGCCCGCAGTGACCGAGGCCTGGTTCGGTCGAACAACCAGGACTCGGTATACGCAGGCCCTCGCCTACTCGCACTCGCCGATGGCATGGGCGGCCATGCCGCCGGTGAGGTCGCCAGCAAAGTTGTCATCGCCTCGCTGGCACACCTCGACGATGACGAGCCCGGCGACGACTTGGTTACCCAACTGCGCGAAGCCGTGAACCAGGGGAACCAGGCGATCTCCGAGCTCGTCGCGGGCGACCCCGACCTCGACGGGATGGGGACGACCCTGACCGCGGTGCTGTTCTCGGGCTCTCGACTCGGCCTGGTGCACGTCGGCGACTCACGTGCCTACTTGCTCCGCAACGGGCAGTTCTCGCAGATCACCCGGGACGACAGCTTCGTCAACGAACTGTTGGAGCAGGGTCGTATCACCGAGGAGGAAGCCGCGACCCATCCGCAGCGATCCCTGCTGTTGAAGGCACTCACCGGCCACGAGGTCGAGCCGAGTGTCACAGTGCGGGAAGCCCGCGCGGGCGACCGGTACCTGCTGTGTTCCGACGGACTGTCGGGCATGGTGAGCGACGAGACGCTCGCCGAGGCCCTGCGTATCCCGGATCCGCAGGAATGCGCCGACCGGATGATCGAACTGGCGCTCAAAGGCGGCGGCACCGACAACGTCACGGTGATCGTGGCCGATGTCGTCGACGTGGACTTCGGGGAGGACGCCCCCATCGTGGGGGGCGCCGCCGGTGACGGAACGGACGAGGCGCCGCAGGGCGACTCGCCCGCCGCGCGGGCGCGCGCACTCACCGCGCCGCCGCCACCTCAGCCACAGGCTCCGCAGCAAACCGAACAGCTGGAGACGCAGCCCGACCCAAAAGCCAAACGGCGTAAGCGGGTCCGCCTGCTGTTGGCGTTCGGTCTCGCTCTCGTGCTGTTGACCGCGGCGGCTTTCGCCACCCGGTATTTCGTGCTGCGGCAGTACTATGTCGGGGTCGACGAGGCCAGTTCCGAAGTCGTGGTCTACCAGGGCGTTCCCGGCAGCATCCTCGGATTCAAGCTGCAGCAGAAGGCCGAGGGTTCTTGTCCGCCCGAGGCGTCGCTGTGCGATCCGCTGAAGCTCCAAGACCTTCAGCAGGACGCCCGCGCCGCGGTGAGCAACGGTGTCAAGCGGGACGGGCTCGTCGAATCACGCGAGTACATCAACACGCTTCGTCACAACAACATGCTGGAAATCTGCAACGACGAATCCGACCAGGCGCAAGGCGGCGGCCTCGGAGGAATCGAGCAGGGTGGCGAGTCGCGGGACGCAGCCGATGATGCGACACCGGGCGCGCCGAACGAACCGACCAACACGACGGCGGGGCGGAACGAGGGCGGACAGCGACCGGGCGTGGACTGCCGCCCGGCGCCCAGCTCAGGCGGTAACTGATGGCTCAGCCCGCAGCTACCCCTGGTGCGGCAGCTCAGTACATGACGAATCCGCCACGTGAGTTGCCGAAGCGGCGGGGCACCGAACTCGCCCTGCTCGCGTTCTCGGCTCTCATCGTGACGGTGGCGTTCGTCCTGGTACAGGCTAACCAGGAGCAGGAGTTGTCGTGGTCGGTGCTCTGGTACGGCCTGGCCTACCTGGCGATCTTCGGTGCCGCCCACCTGGCCGTCCGGCGGTGGGCGCCCTACGCGGACCCGCTGATCCTGCCGTGTGTCGCGCTACTCAACGGGCTCGGGCTCGTGATGATCCACAGGATCGATCTCGCCGAAGCCCAACGGGCCCTCGCCAACGGTGAGAACGCCGCGGCCTTCGCCCCTCGCCAGGTGATGTTCACGGTCATCGCGCTGGCGTTCTTCCTGGGTGTGCTGATCCTCGTCTCGGACCACCGCAAGCTCACCCGCTACGCCTATACGTGTGGCTTGGTGGGCATCGTGGCGTTGGCGTTGCCCGCCGTGCTGCCGAGTTCCCTGTCCGAGGTCAACGGCGCCAAGGTGTGGCTCAAGCTGCCGGGTTTCTCCATCCAGCCCGGTGAGTTCGCCAAGATCCTGTTGATGATCTTCTTCGCCGGTTTCCTGGTGTCGAAGCGCGATCTGTTCATGACCGCGGGCAAACGGGTGCTCGGGGTGGAACTGCCGAGAGCCCGTGACCTGGGGCCGATCATCATCGCCGCGCTCGCCTGCCTCGGCATCCTCGTGTTCGAGAAGGACCTGGGCACAGCGCTGCTGTTCTTCGGCATCGTGCTCATGATGCTCTACGTCGCCACCGAGAGGATCATCTGGGTCGTGCTCGGGCTGAGCATGTTCTCGGTGGGCGGCATCATCGCGTATTCGCTGTTCACGCACGTGCAGCAACGCGTGGCGAACTGGTTCGACCCGCTGGAGACCTACTACGACCTCGGCGGTGGTTATCAGATCGCGCAGGGCCTGTTCGGCCTCGGCACCGGCGGAATGATGGGCACAGGCCTCGGGCTCGGGCGGCCTGACACCGTTCCGGAGTCGCACACCGACTTCATCAGCGCCGCGCTCGGGGAAGAACTCGGGCTCGTGGGCCTGTCCGCGATCCTGATGATCTACCTGCTGCTCTCCATGCGAGGCATGCGAAGCGCTCTCGCCGTCAGGGACACGTTCGGCAAACTGCTCGGCGGCGGGCTGTCCTTCGCGATCATCATGCAGGTCTTCGTGATCGTCGGCGGTGTGACGAAGCTGATCCCGATGACGGGGGTCACGACGCCGTTCTTGTCGGCCGGCGGATCATCGCTGCTGGCGAACTACGCACTCGTCGCGCTCCTGCTGCGGATCTCCGATGCGGCACGGCGGCCGCAACAGCCCGCCAAGCCCAAGCCCGCACCCCAGGCCCCGCTGGCGGAAGCGCACACGGTGATGGTTCAGCGTTTCCAGGTCACCCCGAACACGCCGGGCGTGCCGGACGGACCGGGGACGGCGCATCCGCCGGAAGGGGGGAGACAACCGTGAACACACCGCTGCGCAAGGTCGGCGTCGCCATGCTCGTGATGGTGACCCTGCTCCTGGTGAACACCACGTACATCCAGGTGGTCAAGGCCGACGACTACCGCACCGACGGTCGCAACACACGCGTGTTGTTCGACGAGTACTCCCGCGAACGGGGCAAGATCACCTCGGATGACGCCGGCCAGGTGCTCGCGGGCATCGAACCCACCGACAACACACTGAGGTATCGGCGCACGTATCTCAACGGGCCGGTGTATGCGCCCGTCACCGGCTACTACTCGGTGAACTACGGCGCGAGCGGGCTCGAACACGCCCACAACGACTTCCTCAACGGTTCCGACTCGCGGCTTTTGGTGCGGCGACTGTCGGACCTGATCACCGGGCGGGACACGCGGGGCGGCAACGTTCGTCTCACCATCAAACCGGCGGTGCAGGAAACCGCCTACGAGATGATGTCCGCCAACGGCTACAAGGGTGCCGTCGTGGCGCTCGACCCGAAGACGGGCGACATCCTGGCCATGGTGTCCACGCCGTCGTACGACCCCAACAAGCTGGCCTCCCACAGCTCGGACGAGCAGCAGGAGGCGTGGCAGACATACAACGAGGACCCCGACAACCCGATGCTGAACCGGGCCATCAGGGAGACCTATCCCCCGGGGTCCACATTCAAGATCTTGACGACGGCGGCGGCGCTGGAGAACGGGGCCACCGCCAACACCGAGGTCGTTCCCGACGCCCGGGTCACCCTGCCGGGCACCAACACCACGCTGGAGAACTTCAACGGCTCCACTTGCCCCGGCAACACGCTCAAGGCCGCGTTGGCGCACTCGTGCAACACCGCCTTCTCCGTGCTCGCCGGCCAGCTCGGCGCGGACAAGCTGTGGGAGACGGCAGCCAACTTCGGGATCGGCATGGCCGACATGTCCATCCCGATGAGCGTCGTGCGGTCCGACCTGGGCCCGTTGGAAAGCGAGGCGGCCCTCTACCAGAGCGGCATCGGGCAACGGGACGTACGATTGACTCCGCTGCAGGACGCCCTGCTCTCCGCCACCGTCGCCAACGACGGCGTGGCCATGCAGCCCCGGCTCGTCAAGGAGCTGCTCGCGGCCGACCTGTCGACGGTCGAGGAGTTCTCCCCCGAGGAACTGACGGGTGAGCCCGCTCTGTCGGCCGCCAATGCCCAGATCCTCACCGACATGATGATCGCCTCGGAGGAAAACACCGGCGGTGGTGGGAAGAACCCGTCTCTGAAGATCGCGTCGAAGACCGGTACGGCCGAACACGGCACCAACCCCAAGGCCACACCACCCCACGCCTGGTACACAGCGTTCGCCCCGCACGACGATCCCCAGATCGCCGTGGCCGTCATCGTCGAGTCAGGTGGTAACCGTGGCCTCGCCGCGACAGGCGCCACGGTGGCCGCCGAGATCGGGCGGGCCTCCATCGCCGCCGCCCTCGGAGGTGGCTGACGCATGCTGTCGTCCGGGCAACTGCTCGCACAGCGCTACCGACTCGAAGGCCGCATCGCGGTCGGCGGGATGGGCGAGGTGTGGGAAGCCAGCGACACCCGGCTCGACCGCACCGTGGCGGTGAAGATCCTCAAAGCCGAGCTGTCCGGTGATGCGGAGTTCCTGCACAGGTTCAGAACGGAGGCACGTACGACCGCCTCCCTGAACCACCACGGGATCGCGGCCGTGCACGACTACGGCGAGACGGAGGTCGGGGAGGGCTCCGGCATCTCGATCGCCTATCTCGTCATGGAACTCGTCGAGGGCGAGCCGCTGGCGGCGATCCTCGCCCGGGAGCGTCGGCTGTCTCCCGAGCGCACCCTCGACATTCTCGAACAGGCGGGCCGCGCGCTTCAGGCCGCCCATGAACGCGGGCTCGTCCACCGTGATGTGAAGCCGGGCAATATCCTCGTCTCACCGAGTGGCGTGGTGAAGCTCACCGACTTCGGCATCGCCAAGGCCGCCGACGCCGCCCCGGTCACCAGGTCCGGGATGGTGATGGGAACCGCCCACTACATCGCCCCCGAGCAGGCATTGGGGCATGACGCCGAACCCGCCAGCGATGTGTATTCGCTCGCCGTGTGCGGCTACGAGTGCCTCGCCGGACACAGACCTTTCTTGTCGGAGCACGCCGTGAGCGTGGCGATGATGCACATTCGGGACATAGCCCCGCCCTTGCCGCCCGATGTCCCTCCCGGCGTGCGAGCGGTCGTCGAAGCGACCCTCGTCAAAGATCCACGACAGCGCTACGCCAATGGCGGTGAGTTCGCCAACGCCGTCGCCGCGGTGCGGGCGGGTCGTCCCCTGCCGCCACCGTCGGGTTTGGCCGCCGCCGGTTATCTAACGCATCCCGTCCAGGCGAACACGCACCCGGCTCAGGGGGCTCCGATGGCGCTGTCATCCCCACAGACGCCCGTGCCCGGTCCGGTCGGACCCGGATCACATCCTTCGATGGCGCCCGTGCCTCCACCCGGCGGGATGCAGGCGACACGCCGTCGCACTCCTGCGGGAACACTGCTGGCTCTGGCGTTGGTGCTGTTGGTGACGGTCGTCATTGTCGTACTCGCCATCACGGTGTGGAGTGGCGACGACGGGTCCGGAAGCACTACGGAACAAGCTCCGGTAGGAGACAACTGGCCTAACACCGGCATGCGTTCACCCGGTGAAGGCGGTGAACAAGGCATGATGAGCACGCTCCTGATGGAGAACCACAGGTGAATGTCGTTGGCCACAGGGCACTGGCGACACGCTTCGGTCCCGGGCCGAGCGTGGGAAGAAGACCGAGTGAATGGGACGGCACCGAGCAATGAGCGCACCCCGACTGCTCTCAAACCGCTACGAACTGGGTGACACACTCGGCTACGGCGGTATGTCCGAGGTTCATCACGGTCACGACATCCGGCTCGGCCGCGAAGTGGCTGTGAAGATTCTGCGTGCCGACCTCGCCCGCGACCCGATGTTCCAGGAGCGCTTCCGCAGAGAGGCGCAGAACGCCGCGGCCCTGAACCACCCGGCGATCGTCGCGGTGTACGACACCGGCGAGGCCGACACCGAGTACGGTCCGCTGCCATACATCGTCATGGAGTACGTCGAGGGCCGGACGCTGCGCGACATCGTGAAGACCGAAGGCCCGATGCCGCAGAAACGGGCCATGGAGGTCATGGCCGATGTCTGCGCCGCCCTCGACTTCTCGCACCGCCACGGCATCATCCACCGCGACGTCAAGCCCGCCAACGTGATGATCACGCGCAACGGCGCGGTGAAGGTGATGGACTTCGGCATCGCCCGTGCCGTGCACGACGGGCAGGCCGCCATGACGCAGACGGCCGCGGTGATCGGAACCGCCCAGTATCTATCGCCGGAACAGGCGCGGGGCGAGACGGTGGACGCGCGGTCGGACGTCTATTCGGCGGGGTGCGTGCTGTACGAGCTCGTCACCGGCGAACCGCCGTTCACCGGCGACTCACCGGTGGCTGTGGCGTACCAGCACGTGCGGGAAGCCCCTCGGGCGCCGTCGGAGTCGAATCCGTCCGTGACGCCCGAGCTGGACGCCGTCGTGTTGAAGGCTCTCGCCAAGAGCACGACCGAGCGGTACCAGTCGGCGGCGGAGATGCGGTCGGACCTTGTGCGGACCCTGTCCGGGCAGCGCCCGTCCGCCTCGCTCGAGAGCGCCGCTCCGGTCGAGGACGAACGCACTCAGATGCTCGACTCGCCCCGTGCGCCGGAGCCGGAGGGCGACTACGACCCGCGGGCCTACGACGACGCCGAGGCGGCCCGGAAACAGCGGAGGAGACGCGGGATCACCGCGGTCGTTCTCACCGTGCTGGTTCTCGGCGCCATCGCGTTCGTCACGTGGATCATGGGTGGGTTCAAGCAGGAAGCCGAGGTCAAGGCCGTCCCCGACGTCACAGGGGTGCAGGTCGAGCAGGCGAAGCAGCAACTGCGTGCCGAGGGCTTCGAGAACTACCAGGAACAACCCGTCGTCTGCCTCGACAATCCTCCGTCGGGCGAGTCGCAGTGCACGTCCGACCAGGTCGGCAGTGTGATCGCGACCGACCCCGAACCTCACAGGGAAGTCGCGCTGGACACCGAGATCGTGCTCCAGGTGGGCGCACCTCCCGAGAAGGTGCAGGTGCCCGACTTGACGAACCTGACCCGTGACGAGGCCGAGGCCGCGCTGGAAGAGGTCAATTTGATCCTCGACCCGAACATCGAGGAGATCGAGGTCGAGGACGAGGAGAAGTACGGCAAGGTCGTCGGGCAGGACCCCGAAGACGGCGAAGAGGTGGAGCAAGGGCACTCCGTGACCATCCAGATCGGCAAGACGCCGGAGATGGTCCAGGTGCCCGACATGACAGGGGAGTCCTTCGAGAAAGCCAAGGCCACCCTTGAAGGCCTCGGCCTCGTCATCAAGCGCGAAGACGTCGACGACGAGGAACCGGAAGGCACTGTGGTGAGCCAGCGGCCCAACGGTGGCAACGTGCGGGAAGGCTACGAAGTCGTCCTCGAGGTGTCCAACGGGTCGCAAGCGAAGTTCGACATGCCCGACGTCATCGGTATGACGGAGGAAGAAGCGGTCTCCAAGCTGCGCGAGGCCGGCTGGGACGGCACGCACACCGTGCAGGTGCAGCCGGCGGGCGACTCCGACGACGTCGGCAAGGTCCTCAACACCAGTCCGGCAGCCGGTAGCCCGATCACCAAAAGCCAGCAGATCGTGCTCTACATCGCCACCGACGAGGAGGGTTCCACCGAACCCCCGCCGGATGACGATGAAGATTCGGACTTTCCCTTCTAGAGGGACTGAGCCGCTGGAGTGAAGGCGTAGCCGGAGGTGGCCGTGGCACTCGGAAAATGAGCGCCACGGCCACCGCTCGACCGGTAGCGTTTCACCGGCCGAGCGGTGTGCACATGCCAACGGTCGTATGCGGGTGGGAGCGGTGTCGCGTCCTCTGTGCCGCTTCTAAGCCACGGCGGACTGCTGCAGCGCCCGGGTCGCCTCTTCGAGCTCGTTCACCAGTTCCTCGGTCACCGGATGTCCCGCCGAGGCCATCCAGTTCGCCAGCATCCGGTGTCCGCACTGCGTCAATACCGACTCGGGATGGAACTGCACGCCCTCGACGGGCAGCTCCTTGTGCCTCATCCCCATCACCACGCCCGAGGCGGTGCGGCCGGTGACCTCGAACTCGTCCGGGATCGTCTCCGGCAGCACGGTCAGCGAGTGGTATCGGGTCGCGGTGAACGGGTTCGGCAGGCCGGCCAGCATTCCGGCCCCGTTGTGCTCTACCTGACTAGTCTTGCCGTGCAACAACTCGGGCGCGCGGTCGACCTTCGCTCCCCACGCCACACCGATGGCCTGGTGGCCCAGACACACGCCGAGTACCGGCACGGACTCGGCCGCACACCGCCGCACGATCTCGACGCTACGGCCTGCCCTCTCGGGGGTGCCGGGCCCTGGGGACACCAGGACGCCGTCGAAGTCGGAGACCTCGTCGACGTTCACGGCGTCGTTGCGCCGTACCACGCACTCGGCCCCCAGTTGGGCCAGGTACTGCACCAGGTTGTAGACGAAGCTGTCGTAGTTGTCGACGACGAGTACCCGCATGGGCCAAGCCTACGTCGCAGTCGTTCCAGCCCTGTCGTCGACGGCGTCCCCGTCAGGGTCATTCCTCCACCGCGACGTCGTTGAACGGCAACAGCGGTTCGACCCACGGGAACACCACGAACATCAACAGGGCTACCGCGCCCAGCACCAGTGTCGTGGCCACCCCGATCCGCACGGGCAGCGGGCCGGGCAGGTGTCGCCAGATCCAGCCGTACATCAGGCCTCCCCGATCTCCCGCAGCAACTGCTCGTAGCTCACGCCCTGTTCCTTCTCGTACACCTCGGTCAGCACCCCGTGGATGATCATGCGTTCCCTGTCCGAGAAACGGGGATGACAGGTGGTCAACGTCAGCAGCTCCAGCTGCCGGTCCTCCGGCAACGACGCGTCGAGCTGGTACGGCACCGGCGCCACCGCGTCGCCACGGTTGGGCAGGACGATACGACGACCGACCGTCTCGCTGTACGCCGGATCGTGCTCCGACGGCGGTAGGACCCCGGCACAGCGCGGGTCCGCACCCTTGCCCTGCGCCCAGCCCTGCACCTCGTCGCTCATCGGCAGCACTCGGTACACGTAGAAGTTGTCGGCCGTCTCGATCACCACGGCGTCGCAGGAGGAGAGCAGGTTCAGGTCGTTGAACGGAGCGCCTTTGCCCACCCGGTGCCCCGCGACGGCGAAGTTGCCCGGTTCCCCGGGCATGGCGGTCTGCTTGTAGTGGCCCGGACCCACCTCCAGCGTCGCGGAGTCCACTCCCCGCTGGATGGTGAAGTTCCAGTCGACCCCGAACGACGGGATGTAGATGCGCGCGAACGCCTCACCGTCCATGGGCTCGGCACGCATCTCGCGCTGCTGCGACCACTGCTCGTCGAGTTCCGCGCTTGCCTCGTTCTGCAGCTGCTGTGACATGAGGTTGGTGACGTACAACTCGTACACCACGAACAGCAGCACGACGATGCCGAGCGTGATCAGGATTTCGCCGAAGGTGCGTACGGCCGTGCGTATCCGGTCCCCACCGGAACGGCCTTTCGGCGACGTGGGCGGAGCCGTGTCCTTCGGTGGATCAGCGGGTGGTTCGTCGCCGGCGCCGGCCGGTTCCTCCCCGACCTCCCCGACCTCCCCGACTTCGCCGAGCTCGTCCACGTCGTCCACGTCCACATCCTCGGGTGGTGGAGGTGGTGGAGTCGGTGACGCGGCGCGCCTCGGCGCGCGGGTGGCCGGTGGCTTGTCGGCCGGTTGCAACACGGGCCGGGTCGGTGCGTCCGACAGCGGGCCCCGTTCCCGGGGGGCCTGCCGTGGTGGCCGCCGCGGAGGCACGGCGTCCGTCCGCTGCGGGCCGCGCGAAGGGTAGAGCTCTCCTCGCCGAGTTCCCTCCAAGGGCGGTTCGTCCTGCGACATCTTCGGCGGCCGACCTCGCGGAGGCACGGCGATTTCGCGGGTCTTCGGCTCCTCGTACCTCGACAAGCGAGCTCCTCTCGCGCGCGAGCTACTGCCGGTCATCAGCACAATCTGCTAACCGGCGCTCGCTCCCCGGTTCTGGCGCCTGCCCGATTACGTTAACGTGTGGAGAAGGAGGCAGTTGCGCACTGCCGATCATTTTGCCCGACTGCACGCGAGGACTCCGATGCCCAAGTCCAAGGTCCGCAAGAAGACGGCATACACGCCGCCACCGAATCGCCGTACGCCGGTCAAGGTTCGAGCGGCGGGCCCTTCGCATCCGGTCTACAAGATCGTAATGTTCGGGTTGATGCTGCTCGGCCTGGCCTGGCTCGTTGTCAATTATCTTGCCGGCCACAAGATCGACTTCATGGCTGAGCTCGGCAACTGGAACTTCGCGATCGGGTTCGCCCTGATGATCACCGGGCTACTGATGACCATGCGGTGGCGCTGACGAGCCGACTCCGACAGCCGCAGAATCACAGCGACGTAATTTATCCCCACTGTGGATAACCCTGTGGACAACTCGGCGCGAGCCTGGGCTCCCAAGCCCGGGCTCGTCGGTGTCGGCTGGGTACTCACCGCGGTCGCCGCCGGTGCGCTCGGCTGGAGCGCCACCTCCGGCGACCGTCCGGGCACGCTGCTGTTGGCCGTGGTGACCGCCGCGTTCCTGGCCGCGTCCCTGCACGGCACCGTCGTGCGCCCCCGCCTGTCCGCCGACGGCGACGGGCTACGGGTGCGAACTCTCGGCGGCACCCGTTCCCATCCGTGGTCACGTGTCGACCTGCGGCTCACCACGACGAGACGATACGGCCGCGACGCCCAGGTGATCGAACTCGACGCCGTCGACGGACAGCTCACCGTGTTCGGCTGGGTGGAACTCGGCACCGATCCCCACGAAGTACACGAGGAACTGCTGCGGTTACGTCAGACCCCGCACAGCGCCGGGTAAGCACACAGCTGATCGAAGAGTTCGACGTCGCGGTACACCACCATCCCCACCAGCGCGACGGCCATGATCGCCACCGCGCCGGCCTGGTAGGCGGCCCGGTTCTTCTCCGGCGCGAACACCATCGCGATCATCGCCAGCGCTCCCGCCACCAGGCCACCGATGTGCCCGAGCAACGAGATACCGGGGATCGACACGCTGAGCACGACGTTCAGGACGATGATTCCGATCGCCGCCGTGGCGTTCAGCCGCAACCGCAGCACGGCGACGAGGATCGCGCCCATCAACCCGTAGATGGCGCCGGACGCACCGGCCGTGCCCGTGTTGGTTGCCCCGAAGACGAACACGGCAGCCGCCCCCGCGAACATCGACAGGAAATACACGGCCAAGAACCGGATTCGTCCGAGCAGTAACTCCAGGTCACGGCCCAGAACCCACAACGCGATCATGTTCATGGCCAGGTGGAGCAGGCCGTAGTGCAGGAAACCCGACGCGAACAGCCGCCACCACTCGTCGAACAGGACGATGGCCACCGGCCACAACACGCCGTCCTCGAACACCGGGGACAGGTGATTGTCCATCACACTGCCGGCTTGGAAGGCCGTGAGCGCGTAGACGACCACGTTGATGGCGATCAGCAACGGGACCACGACGACCCACTGTGGGACCCGGGCCCCCACCACCGTCCGCGCGCCGTACCCCGCCTTCCGG
Source organism: Saccharomonospora sp. (assembly GCF_027317685.1). Taxonomy (NCBI): domain Bacteria; kingdom Bacillati; phylum Actinomycetota; class Actinomycetes; order Pseudonocardiales; family Pseudonocardiaceae; genus Saccharomonospora; species Saccharomonospora sp. Next base: position 9,097 of record NZ_DAHVQP010000034.1, on the reverse strand, counting down.
TAAGCCACCGACTGGACTTGTTGCTGCCGCTGAGCCGACGTCACGCAGTCGATGCACTGATGCCCGACCGACGCCTCACGCAGACAGTCGGGGCACGCAGGTCGTTCACAGCGAACACAACGCAGACCGGTCGGCCTGCCCGGATGCCACCAGCATCCCGGCAGGGCCTCCTGTTGCTGTGGCTGCCCATACGGCGGGGGATTGGGGGGCTCGGTCACAGTGTTGTCGACGCTCCTGATTTTCCCGGCCGACGTCCGTCCACCACGTGGCTACTCACCACACGCTCACGGCCGACATACGCGCGTGGCCACTTCCAACCTACCTGGTATGGGCCGTGTTCCGACGGGTTGCGGACGACTCAGTCGCGCTTGATGGTGACCCGCTCGATGACGACGTCCTCCAGCGGCTTGTCGCCGGGCCCGGTAGCCGTGCGAGCGATCGCGTCGACGACGTCCCGCGACTCCTGGTCGGCCACCTCACCGAAGATGGTGTGCTTGAAGTTCAGGTGCGGTGTCCGGGCGACGGTGATGAAGAACTGCGACCCGTTGGTGCCGGGGCCCGCGTTGGCCATAGCCAGCAGGTACGGCCGATCGAACTGCAGTTCGGGGTGGAACTCGTCACCGAACTTGTAGCCCGGGCCGCCGCGACCCGTGCCCGTGGGGTCACCGCCCTGGATCATGAAGCCGTCGATGACCCGGTGGAAGATCGAACCGTCGTAGAACGGGCCGGACTTCTCACCCTTGGCATTCGGCTGGGTGTACTCCTTCGTGCCTTCGGCCAGTCCGGTGAAGTTCGCGACCGTCTTGGGTGCGTGGTCCGGGAAAAGCACCAGGTTGATGTCGCCCCGATTGGTGTGCAGTGTGGCTGTGATCTTCCCGCCACTGGGGGTTGCGTTGCTGTCAGTCACGCGATTCATCGTGCCATCCACGGCGAGATGCGCAGGAAAGGGGCAGGATGGTCATCATGCGCACGAGGCGTGTTGATCAACGAATGACGAGGTGAACAAGCGATGGGTTCGATGGCTCGGACCACCAAGACAGTAGGTGATGCGCCCAGAAACGGCTCACGCACGCTGCGGGAGCGCGCACTCGAAGTCGGAAGGATGAGCGCGGACATGGCAGCACAGGCAGCGCAGGCCGCGGAGCAGCGGTTGAGTGAAAGCACGGAGAGCGCGCGCAAGGAACTCTCCCGCAAGACCTCTCGCACCCGCAGGGACGCTGTCCGAAGTGCGCAGGAGGCCCGCGCGCTCGTCGAGCAGCGCCGGGAGGAACTGCGGGTTCCCGGCCGTAAGGCCAAGAAGGCGGCTATCAAAGCGGCGAAGTCGGCAGGCCTGTCCCGCCGCAAGGCCAAGCGCGAGTTCAAGCAGGCGCGCAAGGAGTTCAAGGCCGCCATGGCGGAGGCCAAAGCCATCTCCAAGCAGAACGCGCCCAAGCGCGCGAAGAAGTGGCCGTGGCTGCTGGGCTTCGCGGCGGTGGCGGGCGCGGCCGCGTATGCGATGAAGTCGCGCCAAGAGGAGGCGCCGATCGCGCCGATGCCGCCTCGTAGCACTGACACCCCCGCCCCGGCTGCCACGACACCGGCCGCGGCCACCGCTTCGAAGGCAACCACCCCCGCGAGCGCGGAGGCGTCCGGGAACTCGAAGCAGCAGTCGGCGGAGAGTGGCACCAAGACCGCTCAGTCGAAGTCGACGACTCAGACGAAGTCGGCCGCGCAGGCCAAGTCCGAGGGCAACGCCAAGACCACACAGGCGAAGTCCCGGCAGAGCTGACGAGAGCTGACACCGGTCACGCCCGTGTCACACCCCCGACGTGGGAAGACCCCCGAGAGCCGCGTTCTCGGGGGTCTTCCTGCGTACGCCGGTGTTTATCAGGCGGAGTACTTGTCGATCAGCTTGCCGAGACGGGGCAGAGCCTCCTCGACGTTCTCCTTACCCTTCGGGCGCAGCTTGTTGTAGACCTTCTTGATGCTGTCGCGGTCGCTCTTCTCCGCGCGAGCGTCGGTCACCGACAGCAGAGCGTCGGCGGCGTCCGGCCGGGTGGGCAGGTACGAGCCGAAGTCGCTCGCACCGCTGCCCTTGAAGTCGGCGTAGATCGGCTCCAGAGCGGCGACGAACTCGTCGAGCAGGCTGTCCACGGCGGCGCCGATGATGCCCGGCTTGATCTTCTTGACAGCGGCGTAGCCGGTCTTGATGACGGTGCCCGAAACGCCGCTCTTATCCGCAACCTCCTCGTCGATCAGGTTCTGGAGGTCGGTCACCACGTTCGGGCGACGGCTGGAGTCGAGCAGGATTTCCTTCAGGGTGTCAGCCACGGATCCCATCCTTCACAGTCTGATTCCACGATTCGGTCGGCAGGACCGCCTCGCACTTTCGGCACAACCTCGGCTTCGATCGGTAACCCGGTGGGGGCATGCCCCGCCGTGGGGTGCCTGCGCGTGCGCGTAACCCTAATACAAGATCAACTTGAGCTACACGCAGCGGTGTCTTGTGGTCACTCTCAGATCTGTAAGTTGGTGATGGCCTCCGTTGTCACGATGCGGGCCTTCACACTTTGCGGTTGGTTCGTGGTGACGATGACGGCGTTGCCACCCTTGGACACGGCGTACACCGCACCGTCGTCACCCGACTCGTAACCGCCCTCCCAACCGGTCGGCTGCGACGTGGGATTCGATGTCTCAACAGGTGCCGCCGCATCGACCAGCGCGCGGGCCACATCCTCTTCCCCGACGTACACCCGGACCGTCAGCTGAAGATCGCCGTCGGGCCGGTAGAAGAAACACGTCGGGTGAGGCTCCTCTGAGGACGTCTTCACACTGCCGACCCGCTGACCGTTGGACTCGGCCACGAATTCCGTGTCGAGGTAGGGACACGGCTCTTCGTTCTCGGGTTCGGGCTCCGGTGGCAGGGTCAGCTCCGACACCGCCTCCGACGATTCCGAAGTAGGTCTATCCATTGTGGTCTGAGGCTGTTCCGACGACTGACCGCCGGAACATCCGGCCACGAACGCGGCCACGGCCGCGCCGATCACGACAAGGCTTGTGCGCATAGATCGCACAGTGAACCAGACCGTGGACCAACCTGACCGCGCCCTGTGCACAGAAAGCGGGTAAGGCGTCGAACACGCTCCTCATCCCCCTCGACGACGAGCCCCGGAGCGACACAACATCCCGGATCCCGGGGTGCCCTCAGGAACACCCGACGCCGGAGACGACGGGAGGAAAGACCGAAAGCACCGTCCGACCTCACCGAAGAACCACCGCACGCCCGTCACGGATAATTCTCGCCAGCCTCCGCTTCTCATGCCCAGGGAACAGAAAAGCATCACCCGGCCACACCGAAGATCACTGTCCCGCGCTTACGATCACGACAGGCATGAAGTCCACATTCTCGAAGTGGCACATCCGTACCGCTCGTCGAGTCCCTCAGCCCACCTTGTCCGGCATGGTGGAAGGGCCCGGCCGGTCCGCCCATGGTGGCCGCCGCGCTCGACTGCGCAGCTCGCACAGCACACTCCGCAGCCCCACGTCATCGGAGGACACCACGACGTGATCGAACAACCGCTGTTCATCGACCACTACGGACGCACATGGTGGCTCGCCGAAGGACTCACGATCGCGCTGTTCGCGTGGGCGTTGGGGACGATACTCGCTTATGGGCCACCGCTGTGGGTGAGCGTCACGCTGATCGCCAGTTTCGTGTGCTGGGTGCTGTTCGTGGTGCTCTCCCCACGGCATCCCCGAGCGGCGGCGAGTTCACTGGCCGCGTGTTCGTTGTCCCCCGCGGCCGCGCTCATGGCAGGCGAGACGTCCATGGTGGTGGTATCGGTGCTGGTACTCGGGGTCTACGCCTCTCATCCCGCGCCCCGCACCCGCACCATCGTCATGGTGACCCTGGCGAACATCGCGGCCATCGCGATGGCGAGCGTCGTCACCGACCTGGGGATCATGAAGGCCCTGACCACGACACTCATCACGGTGATCGTCCTGCTGATCGGCATCAACCGCAGGAAGCACCAGTTCCGGGCACGCCAGACCGAGCTGCTGTTGGAACAGACCCGACTCGCTCGTAGTGAACACGCCCGCGCGGCTGCGTTGGACGAACGTACCCGGATCGCCCGGGAAATCCACGACGTGCTCGCCCACTCTCTCGGCGCTCTGAGCATTCAATTGAAGGTCGTGGAGGCGGAACTCGCGGCGGGGAAGGACCCGGCATCCGCGCTGGAACGCATCCAACGCTGCAGCAAGCTGGCCTCCGAGGGGCTGGCCGAAGCGCGCAACGCGGTGTCGGCGTTGCGGCGCGACGTACCCACCCTGCCCGAAGCCATCGCCGAACTCGCCGACGACCACCAACGCGACCACGGGGCCACCGCGACCCTGCGCAGCACCGGCACCGAACGCCCGATCCCATCGGCGGCCACCGTGTCCCTGCTCGGCGCCGTGCGGGAAGCGCTCACCAACGCCGCCCGCCACGCGCCCGGCGCGCCGATCACGATCACCATCGACTACACCGACACCGCGGTTCGCGTGGTGGTCCGCAACGAGTCCACGGACCCCCGCCCCCGCGACGAAGGCACCGGTTTCGGCCTCACCGGCATGGCGGAGCGGGTCGCGCTGGCGGGTGGCTCCCTCACAGCCGGCCCCGACGGTGACGGGTGGTCGGTCATCGCCACCATGCCGCTCCAGCACGTCGATCACCCCGCCAGGGAGGTGGCGGCCGCATGAACGGGGAACCGATCCGAGTACTCGTCGTCGACGACCAGCAGCTGGTGCGCGAAGGACTCACGGCGTTACTGGAGCTGACCGAGGATGTCGAGGTCGTCGGCCAGGCCGCCCATGGACGGGAAGCCCTCGACATCCTGACCCGGAAGCCCTGCGACGTCGTCCTGATGGACCTGCGCATGCCCGTGCTCGACGGCGTCGCCGCGACCCGCGAAATCCGCAATCGCCACCCGGAAGTAGCGGTGCTCGTACTGACGACGTACTCCGACGACGACTCGATCCGCGACGCTCTCGGGGCCGGCGCACAGGGCTACTTGACGAAGGATGCCGGTCGCGCGGAGATCCACGCGGCGCTGCGGGCGGCGGTGACGGGCCAAGCGACGTTCACCACCGCCGTGTCACGACGGCTGGTGACAGCGCTGACCGAACAACGGCCTCGGCCCTCGGAACCCACGCCCGACCCGAGTGCGACGACGCTCACCGCCAGGGAACGCGAAATCCTCGGTCTCATCGGCGCGGGACTGAGCAACGCCGAAATCGCCGCGCGGCTCTTCATCGCCGAAAGCACGGTGAAAACCCACATCAACAACGCGTTCGCCAAGATCGGTGTACGTAATCGCGCCGGCGCCGTACGGTACGCCTACCAAACCGGCCTGGTGCGCTGAGCTCGGCCCACACACGCCTATAACCGCGTCCCTCCACGCGCTCCGGGAACCGACAACGGCCGGACAACGGGTTCCTCGCTCCGATGCCGACCGGGTCCTCGACCTCGGCCGTAGGCGGGACAGCGATCTCCACCCGCATCTCCACCTTTGAGTGGAGCCGTGAACGGCCGGTCGTTCCTATCTTCGTATCGCTGTGAACCACGAAAGACCGAACTCCTCCGCCTCACCGGGTGGTACGCGTATCGACGCACTCGACCTCGCCAGAGGCATCGCCATCCTCGGGACCCTCGGCACCAACATCTGGATCTTCACCGATCCGGCGGGTGCGTTCGGGTGGGTCTCGCCGCAAGGCGACGGTCCCGTCGAGGGGGTCGTCGAGACGTTGCTGCTCACGCTGTCGAACGGCAAGTTCCTCGCACTGTTGTCGATCCTTTTCGGGGTCGGACTGGAATTGCAGTACCGCTCGGCGGCGCGACGAGGGCGACGTTGGCCGGGCAGGTACCTGCTGCGAGCGCTGTTGCTGTTCGTCGAAGGCCTACTGCACTACTTACTGATCTTCGAGTTCGACGTACTCACCGGCTATGCGATCGTCTCGGTACACGTCGCGTTCCTGGTAGCACGCAGGGACCGCGTGCGACGGACGTGGCTGGCCATAGCCGCCGCTGTGCACCTGCTGTTGATCGGGTTCCTGACGTCGGTGCTGCTCACCGGGAACATCACACTGTCCGGCGAAGAACAGACGACGACCGATCTCTACACATCGGCGAGCTGGGCTGAACAGGTACTGACACGCATCGAACTGGCCGGCATGTTCCGCGCCGAACTGATTATCATCATCCCACTGTCCACAGTGCTGTTCCTGGCGGGAATCGAGGTGCTGCGCGCGGGTACGTTCGAGGCGAGTGAACGCGGGAAGCACGTGCGGCGTCGGATGCTCGTTCTCGGGCTCGGCATCGGTTTTCCACTGAACCTCGTGACCGCTTTCGCGGGAGTCGAGTGGTTCTTCGTCGACCGCTATGTCCTGCCGCCTATCGTCGCTTTCGGACTATTGGCGGCCATTGTGGAGGCCGCCGAGCGCACACGTGGGGGCCTGCTGAGAAAAGGACTCATCGCGACGGGCCGGACCGCCATGACGTGTTACGTGTTCCAGAACCTGATATGCAGTGTGCTCTGCTACGGCTGGGGGCTGGGTCTCGCGGTGACCTTCGCGGACGCTGGACCGTGGTGGGTCGTGGCGCTCTGGGCCGGCGTGGTGGCGTTGTTCATGTCGCTGGCATGGCTGTGGCTGCGACGCTTCACCCGCGGACCACTGGAGCTGATTCTACACCGGGTCTACAGCGGACGACGCGCTCGGGAGAGTACCGATCGGATTCCCGTGCGGGAGTAGTCCCACGTGGTGGGCTTCTGTGGCCGAGGTCTATGTGGGCCTACGAGGGCCTATGTGCCTCGGCCACTTCTTGACATCGGGACGCGCTTCACAGCCCCGAGAACCGTCGCCGACCGGTTGGGAAGCCCGCCGTGATCCTTACCCGGCAGGGAGAACCGGCGTGCTTCACTGAACCGAATCACCGGAAAAAGAACGGCCTCAGACCGGACGTTTCCGATCTGAGGCCGACCACACCGTGGGCCTAACGCTTCAGAACACGAACACCCTAACGGCGGAAGGCCCTGAGATCAGGATCAAGCCGGTGGGTACTCGTCGCGTGTTCTCGGGCGGTGGTGCCCAGTGAACCGCGAAGAGATCATCACCGGACTGACCGACGCCCAGGCCGATGGGCTGGCCTGCGTCACCTGTGGACTGGACTACCTACTCACTCGTGGCTCCGTGTCCGTTCCTGTCGGCCGGTCGATGACCGGCTCACAGGTGTTCGTCTGCATCGACCGCTGCGCCGAGCTGGCCGGAGTCGACCCGACGACGATGGGTCGCCGTGCGGGCGGTGGTCGCCGATGACCGCCGCCACCGAGTCGAACGCCCAGACTCCTCGCGGGGATCGGGCGCTGTGGTTGCCGACCGGCGCGGAGCTGGACCGGATCGCCGGAACGAACAACTATGGCCGCCGAATCCTGCGGCGTTGGAAGGGCGAGGGACGGATATCCGGTGGGGCTGCGCTGGCGCGGGACGAGAGGAAGGCGATCGGGGCTTAGAGTGACCTTGTGGGCTTCCTCGAAACGAACGGCGCTCCTCTGATCACGGATGGTGGTTTGGCGACCGAGCTTGAGGCGCGCGGGCATGATCTCTCGGACCCTTTGTGGTCGGCGCGGTTGTTGGTGGACGCTCCCGAGGAGATCAAGGCCGCTCACCTGGCGTTCTTCCGCGCGGGCGCCGTGATCGCGACGACGGCGAGCTACCAGGCATCCTTCGATGGCTTCGCGGAGCGGGGCATCGGGCGGGATGACGCTGGTCGGTTGTTGCGGCGCAGCGTCGAGCTGGCGCAGGCTGCCCGCGCTGAGATGGCCGATGACGGGCGTGAGCGGTGGGTGGCGGCCTCGCTCGGCCCGTATGGTGCAGCCTTGGCCGATGGGGCGGAGTGTCGGGGCCGCTACGGGTTGAGCGTGGCTGAGTTGGCGGCATGGCACCGTCCCCGCCTGGAGGTGACCGTCCCCGCCTGGAGGTGCTGGCGGACGCGGGGCCGGATGTGCTGGCGCTGGAGACGGTGCCGGACATCGACGAGGCGGAAGCGTTGATGATCGTGGTTTCCGGGATCGGCATTCCTGCGTGGCTGACATACAACATCGACGGGGATCGCACGCGCGCCGGGCAACCGATGGCGGAGGCGTTCGCGCTCGCCAGGGATGTGCCGGAGGTTGTGGCAGTGGGCGTCAACTGTTGTGCCCCGTCCGACGTGCCAGCCGCGACCGACAGGAAAGGCACGCATGAGCGCCGCGACCACCGAGATCATCGCCAGGGCCGTCATCCGCCGCGACGGTCAACTTCTCCTGGTGCGTCAGCGCACCAAGTCCTGGTCGTTTCTGCCCGGCGGCCACGTCGAACCGGGTGAGCGGGTGGAAGTCGCCCTCGTGCGCGAACTCGCCGAAGAACTCGGCACCGACGCCAAGATCGCGGGCTTCGTCGGGGCTGTCGAACACGGCTACATCGAGGACGGCGTGACCCACCACGAAATCAACCTCGTCTTCGAGGTGTCCATCGACGCCGCAGAGCCGGTCAGCCAGGAAGACCACCTGGAGTTTCACTGGTTGCCTCTTGACCAACTCGCCGACACCGACGTCCGGCCCGGCGCGCTGAAGAACGCCCTCGTCGCCGCTGGGGAGGACCGCACGCCCTTCTGGCACGGCTGGAACGGCTGAACCGCGCGACCTGCCGCCCACAGTGGAACAACATCGCTGGTCACGCCCCTGCAAGGGCGGAATGCTCGTCGCCCAACTTCCTTGGGAATAACTATCCCTCGGGCCGGGCGAGGTGGGAGAGTCGCGAGTAACGCGAGGCCCGGAGCCCCACCCGACGCGGGTGAACCGGGCTCACTTCCACCCGTAGCCGCAGATCGACCGGCACCGGCGAGCCTAACGAGCTGCGCTGCTCCGTGCGCGTGAACGTGCGGGTGTTGGTGTCCAAAATCGGGCCGTCAATTGCCTCTCCTGTAGTGCTTGGGTTCTTGGCACACTGGAGGAGGCCGGTGATCATGCTCGCGCGTTGGCGACGGGCGACCGACAGCCACCACACCACCAACCCTGAAGTGTGTCGTTGGTCACATTTTTCT
>NZ_DAHVQP010000028.1:0-39645 GCF_027317685.1 Saccharomonospora sp. | reverse complement strand
GTTCATGACCGTGCAGAGCGCGATGATCAGCCATTGGTAGCCGGACATCGGCGCCGCACTGATGCGTTGCGTGATGTTCATGGGGCGTCCCAGAAGTGAGGGATCCGGTACGCCGGATCAGGTGAGGTGGAGGGTGACGGTGGCGCGGTCGCCAGCACTGCCGGCCACCGCGCGGGAGACGCAGAGGCACAGGTTCGTGCAGCGCTGCTTCTGCGCTTCGCTGAGGAAGACATCGCGATGGTCGATGGTGCCGTCCACCTCGACGACCTTGGCCAGACAAAGTCCGCACTCGCCCTTGCGGCAGTCCGAGAGCGTGTCGACCCCGGCTGCGTCCAGGGCGTCCAGGATCGAGGTGTCGGACGCGACCACGACCTCACGGTCGAATTGGGGAAGGCGCACCAGGAACTCCTCGGCGCCGAACCGGCCGCTGGAACCGAAGGTTTCGAACCTCAGATTGGTCTCCGGCAGCCCATGCTCGGTCCAATTCGCTCTGATCGCGTCCATCAGACCGATCGGGCCGCACATGTAGAGCTCTGTGGCGGCCGCGTTCGGTGCCGCGGCGATGTCGCCGACCAGGTCGGGCACCGACAACGGCGTTCCTTCGTCGTCGACGTGGACGCGGAGCCGGTCGCCGTGCTCGACGCTGAGCTCGTCGAGGTACGCCATCACCCGGCGACTGCGGCCGACGAACACGAGCTCGTAGTCGGCCCCCCGGCGGCGCAGCGCCGACGCCATCGCGACCAGCGCGGTGACGCCGATGCCGCCGGCGACCAGGACGTAACGACCGGCACCGACCGCGAGTGGGAAGTTCTGCAGTGGCCCGGTGACGGTGAGCTCGTCACCGACGACCAATGCGTGCATCGCCTCCGAACCACCCCGGGAGTCGGGCGAGAGCTGCACGCTGAGCGTGAGCCGGCGTCCGCCGTCCTCGGACCGGACGATGGAGTAGGAACGGACCTGCCGTCGGCCGTGGATGCCCAGCTCGACGTCGACGTGCGTACCGGGGGCCGCGTGCTCGGGGTGTTCGATCTCCAGCACGATCCGGCGGACGCCGTCCGCCACGTAGTCGGCCTCGACGACTTGCCCGCGCTGCCAGCGGGACCGGGACTGAATCGCCATCAGGCATCCCACCCGACCGCGGGAGCCGCCGACGGCCGCCCCTCGGCCGCCAGCATCCGCTCCAGGATCCGACGTACCCACATTCCGCCGGTGTCGATGTTGAGGCTGTAGAACTCGTGGTCGGGGTTGGCTTCGATCGCGCTCTGCTGGGCACGCAGCATGTCCTCGTCCTCGGCGAAGACACCGTGCACGCTTTGACGCAGCTGGGTGGTGATGGTCTGGCTGTCCAGGCGGTAGTTGCGCATGAACGCCCAGAAGTAGTGGCAGGTGCGGTGTGTCTCGGGGGTGATCGTGTTCATCACGTACCCGTTGACGCCCTGGCTGCGGTCGCCTTCGGGTGCGCCGGTGCCGGCCTTGGCGACTCCCACGTCGATGCAGATGGTGCTCGGCGCCTCGAACTTGATGATCTGCCAGCGGTCGACCTTGCCCTTAAAGCCCGGAAATTTGTCGCGCATGTTCTTCAACCAAAACGGCGGTGGGTCGATGTCGCGCATCCACCGGGTGACGGTGACGGTGCGGCTGTCGTGGACCACGTCGAACTCGGCCTCGGAGAGCTCTTCCTGGCCGATGCTCGAGGAGTGCACGAACTCTTCGTGGGTGAGGTCCATCAGGTTGTCGAGCACCAGCTGGTAGTTGCAGTCGGCGTGGATGGTCTCACCGTCACCGGCCCAAGCCGGGTCGTCCATCTGGTGCATGTCGGGCACGGTGGCGGGATCGGCTAGGTCGGGATCGCCCACCCACACCCAGACGTACCGGTAGCGCTCGACGACGGGATAGGAGGGAACCATCGCGCTCGGGTTGATCGTCTCCTGCGCGGGCATGGCGGTGCAGCGACCGGTCGAGTTGTAGCGCAGGCCGTGGTAAGGGCACTGCAGCTCATCGCCGAGGATCTTGCCCTTCGACAGCGGCGCGAGCCGGTGCCAGCAGGCGTCCGCGAGCGCGACGGCTCGGCCCTCGGTGTTGCGCCACAGCGCCAGCGGCACTCCGGCGACGGTGCGTGCCAGCGGCTTTTTGGCGGTGACCTCGTGGTCCCAGGCCGCGACGTACCAGGCGTTGCGGGGGTGGTTGAAGATCTTCGCGGCGGCGGTGGTCGGTGCGGCGGCTTCCATCGGTGGAGGGGTGGTCAAGGTCATGAGACAACTCCCTATGGAGATAGGCATCTGTAGCGCAGGCCACAAACTATCTATGGATATAGTTAGTTGGCAAGAGCGGATAGCGTGATCGCTCCGGAGGGAGGGACCTTGTCGCTGCGGTATGCGCTGATCGCGCTGCTGACCGGTCGGCCGATGACCGGGTACGACATCTCGAAGAGCTTCAGCCGCTCGGTCGCGCACGTCTGGCACGCCCCGGACTCGCAGGTCTATCCCGAACTCAACCGGATGGAGCGCGACGGACTGCTCGACTCCGTCGAGGTGCCCTGGGGGAAGAAGGGGACCAAGAAGGAGTACCACGTCACCGAAGCAGGGCTCGCCGAGTTCCGGAGGTGGATGGAATCACCGCTGGTGCCGCAGCGACAGCGTGACCCCGCCTACCTGAAGGCGGCGTACTTCGACTTCGCCGACCCCGAGGCGGTGCGCGAGCAGCTGCGACAACAGCAGGCGTACTGGGAAGAGCACCTGGCGATGCTCGAGCGAACCCGGGCGACCCTCGTCGACCGCAGTCACCCCACCCTGGCGGCAAGGCTCACCAAGCTGAACGAGCGCGAGGCCGAACTGGCCGTCCGTTACAAGATCTACGCCTACGACGGGCTGATCGCCCGCGCTCGCACCGAGCTGGCGTGGATCGAGGACGGTTTCACGCTGGTCGACGAGCTGCACGGCTCCTAAATCGAGGGGCTCCCGATTCGTCCGGAGACTTCCTCGCCGAAGTCGAAGCCACAGCTGGACCGCATCCCCGCCTTGACACCTGATCGCCCTGGCCCTCACGACTCGAACTCCGTTTCGCGTGTGTTCGGGGGCCGTTTCGTGCGGTCACAGTGAATGCGCCGAGATACCGCGTCCCGTGACCGTCTGAGCCTTCTGCCTTCGCGTTCGCCCTGGGCGCCCTCGTCCTCGCGTTCCTCACCGACCGGCTTGATCGCAAAGGCTATTGACGACGGGACTGCTCGTCTTCGCGCTGGCCAACCTGGCGGTGGCCCTCAGCGATGCGTTCACGCTCACGCTGATCCTGCTCATCGTGGCGGGACTGGCGGCGGCCGTCGTCTCGCCGACCTGTATGGCGATCGCGGGCATGGCGGCGCCCGAAGGCCGCAGCGGACGCTATCTCGCGGTGGTCACCGCGGGTCTCACGGTCGCCCTGTTCACCGGTGTGCCGTTCGGAGCTTTCCTCGGCCACGCCATCTCGTGGCGCGCGACGTTCGCTCTGATCGCCCTCGTGAGCGTGGTGGTGTTGGTGCTGTGCCACTTCATGGCTCCCGCCGTGCCGGGCGGCACCACCACCGGCCTTGGAGCCCGGCTGGCTCCGGTCCGCAACAGCCGAGTGCTATGCCTGGTCGTCGCCATGCTCCTGTCGGGTGCCGGCGGGCTGATGTTCTACAACTACCTCGGTGGCCATCTTCACAGCCCAGCTGGACTCGTCGGCGTCTGGTCAATCTTTGCGTGGGCGCTGAGTCCCGTCATGCAGGCCGGCATCATGACCGCTTCACCCGACCAGCCGATGCTGGCGATGTCACTCGGCATCAGCGGTCTGTACGGGGGAAGCGCCGTGGGCGCCGCGATCGGTGGATACCTGCTCGACCAGCACGGCCCATCGTCGATTCCGATCATGGGCACCGTTTTCCTGGCCATCGCCGTCGCGAGCGCCGTTCTGGGCACGCACCCCGTCACCACGGTGACAAGCGATCCCGAACCAGTACCAGCGGAGAAACCAGCGGTCTGACACCGCGGGCAGAAACCGCGGAGCGCACCGAAAATGACGATGGACCGCCATGGCTCGCCACACGCGACTCACGGCAACCACGTATTCCAGGAGAAGGTGACATCGGCTCATACTCCGCCACCATCAGGTGTCTGATTGCTCCTAATTGCTATGAGCCAGCGGATACGATCAGTGAGACGACATCTCGACAGCATGCTCCAGCTTGTTGTGCGACACCGCTTGTTCACGCGCACCGTCTTCGCCCCTGCCAGTGATCCGTCCAAGTGCGACGTGAAATCCTCCTGTACGGTGTTCATACCCCAAATAAGTACAATTAGGACACTATTACCGTGTTCGATTCGGTCACCGCAGAGCACACGACGTACGTGCTCACTATGACGGTGGACCTTCGTCACGCGCTGGAGACCCACCGATGTCCACGCCCCTACCGGAGACCTCTCACGTTGCCGGTGCTCCGTCACCGGAGGATCGCTGTAGCCAGCGTTGCAGTACCCACCTATCGCGACGGTGGGAAGATGGGACGGTGGAGCGGTCAGAAGTCGCGTGACGTCTCAACACTGGCACCGCCGACGCGACGCAGATGGACCCGCCGGAACAAGCGGATACCGGGCCGCGCCGCGAGCTGGATACTTCCGAGCAGGAAGAACCACGTACCGATGGTGGCAGTGGACTCCCAGAAGAACAGCACACTGCCCACCACGAACCACAGCGCGATGAGCAGGTCGTTGACGATGCTGATGCTCTCGTAACGTCGGCGCAGGATCAGCTCCTCGTGACCGAACGTCACCGTCAGCGTGCCCCGCCCATCGTCGGATTCGTGGATGTCCGGCATGACCCCACGGTGCCAGCGGTGGCCCACTGTCGCAGTACTACACGGGTGAACGCCCCGAGAGGACCGGCAACGCCACGATGACCACGTCACCAGCGACACCCGGCAGGGCGAATCGCCATTGAGAAGCCCTCCGAGCAGGGCTGAGCAAGGCTGCCCCGCGCTCTGGCCCGGGCGACAGCACCGACGGCACGAACATCGCAGCCGGGGCCCGGACAGTTCCGCCAGAATATGAGCAGTACTACACCGGAACCAGTCGAGCGGACCACCGCCGCAGGCACAGGCATCACCCTGCACTTCGACTTCTCGCAGAACCAGGCGACGACCGATGCGGCCCCGGCCGCACGCCCGCCTCCCTCGCCGCCCGATTGGCCAGCCGGGGGGGGCGAGCGTCGGCTCCGATGTCGGCACGAAGGTCGTTGATCCCGAGAAGCGACTTCGACTCAGGGGCAGCGGTCCTCAAGGACGCAGAACTCGCTGCCCTCCGGGCCGGCGAGTACGACCCAGCTTTCCTTACCACCCTGGCCGACATCGACGTGTCGAGCACCCAGATCCACCAGACGACGGACCTCTTCGTTCTGGTCCCTGTCGGTCGGGTTGATGTCGATGTGGAGCCTGTTCTTGACGGTCTTGCCCTCAGGAACACGGAGGAAGGTCAATCTCGGCGGCACCGGCCCAGAGCGATTCCTGCCCTCGGGCGTCGAAGGAGGCCCGATCACGGCAGCTTCGTCCTCTTCTTCCTGCATCTCGTAACCGAGGATCTCGTACCAGAACCGGGCGAGAGCGTGACCTCCCACAGACGTCTGCCTAACGCATCCGAAAAAAGACACTTCTTCAGACGATGAGGAAAATGACATCACACACTTCGTCGAGAATCACCGACAATCATGGAGGCAAATCCCGATGAAGCGCCCCGGTGGACCCTAGGACTTGAAACCAAGATAGTCGACAAATTGTCGACCTCATCACGAAAAGCTTGTCGATAAAACCTTTAAATGACTAGAGTGCCGAGGCTGTCCTAAAAAACAACGAAATTCCGACTTGAGATAACCGCGAACCACGAGATGAACAATCAGACATCGATAAAGATCACAGAAAAACGGCCCGAATTACCCGCCAGCGGGAACCCGGCCCAGCCGTAGAGCCGATTCAGGAGCTACCATGGAGCGGAAGCAGCTGGAGTACTTCCTCGCTATTGCCTCGCATGGCAGCTTTACCAGCGCCGCGAGTTCTCTGCACGTCTCCCAACCGTCGCTGTCCTACGCGATTCGAGGACTGGAGAAGGAGATAGGCGCCCCACTGTTCCGGCGCCTCGGCCGCGGCGTGGCACTCACCTCCGCCGGAGAAGCCCTACTCCCCTCGGCTCGCCGGGTCGTCCAGGCCTTCACCAGGTTCCAAACGGAGGCGCAGCGGGTGACGCAGGTGGTGTCCGGGCGGCTCGACATCGTGACGGTGACCACCCTCGCCGTCGATCCGTTGGCGCCGCTGGTGGGAGCGTTCCGCGAACGACACCCCGGGGTCGAGCTGAGCATCGTCGACCCCGAGAACGCCGCGGCGGTCGCCGCCGCCGTCCGCCGCGGCGACTCCGAACTCGGACTGACCGAGCACGGGATCGACGCGGAGGGGATGGTGGTCCTGGACCTCCCCGAGCAAGAACTCTACGCCGTCCTTCCCCCCAAGACCGAGCTCAAGCCACCGGGACCGGTCTCCGCGCGACAGCTCGCCACCCTCGACATCGTCACCACACCGCCGGGAACGACGACACGTGGCGCGGTGGACAACATCCTCGCGAGCGTGGGAGCGACCACCCGGGTCGCGGTCGAGGTGACCCACCGAGCCGCAATCGTCCCCCTGGTGCTCGCCGGTGCGGGCGCCACCCTGTTGCCGAGCCGCCTTGCCCGTGACGCCGCCAACCGCGGAGCGGTCATCGCGCCGCTGAAGCCGCCGGCGACCCGTCACGGTGTCCTGGTCTTTCTGCCGACTCAACTCTCCCCGGCGGCACAAGCGTTCGTCGAGCTCGTCAAAGAATGGGAGGCATCGACGCGGGCACCGTAGGACCACGATCTATAGGAAGTCTCTATATCTTTTCTCGGAAATCCATCTAGGTCGATACGACGAACGCATTGATAAGCGACCACTCGGGTGTCAGGATCATCCGCGGTACACACCCGGACGATGACACGAAAATAGTGTTGTAGAACACTCCGGAGCAGCAGTTCGGTGACATCGGCCACCAATCGCCGGACTGCCGAGAAGCAGAGTTGGAAACAAGGATTCGAAGTCGGCCCTCAACAGGAGAAAGGGTTCTTCGACTTCCACGACGAGTCGTTCTCGGCGATTTTTCCAGCCGCGTCGACCTCGGAAAGGTTTTTCATGCGTTTTCGTCCCCGCGTTCTCATCGTCGCCTTGATCGCGGTGGTGACGGCTGCGACTTCCGCCGCCTGCACTCTCCAACAGGGTTTTCAGGACAACAAGTCCGGCGAGAACGTAGTGCGGCTCGTGCAGCAGCCGTGGGAGGACCTGATCGTCGAGAACGAGATCGTCTCGCAGGTGTTGAGCAAGCTCGGCTATCGAGCACATGTCCAGGAACTGTCCGTACCGTTGGGCGCTCAAGCTCTCGCGGACGGTCAGGCTGACGCCTATCTGGGCAATTGGTGGCCGAGCCAGCAATCCGCCTACCAGCAGTATCTGGACAGTGGACAGGTCGAGGTCGCCGGCACGATGGTCACCGGGGCACAGTACGCACCGGTCGTACCGGACTACGTGGCCCAGGAGTACGGCATCCGTTCACTGGCCGACCTCGACGCGAAGGCGCACCTGTTCGATAACGAAATACTCGGCATCGAGCAGGGAACACCCGGTAACCAATACATTCTCGACGCGATTCGGGACGACAGTTACGGGCTCGGTGACTGGAACCTCGTCCAGTCGAGTACGGCGGCGATGCTCAGCGAGGTCCAGCGACGCGCCGGTGAACGCAAACCCGTCGTGTTCCTCGGCTGGAGCCCGCACTGGATGAACGTGGAATGGGATCTCCATTACCTCGACGACCCGCAAGACGTCTGGCCGGGATCGGGTGAGATCCGGGTGGTCTTCAACGAGGATTTCGCCGGGAAGAACCCGGACATAGCGAAGTTCCTCTCGCAGATCCGGATCGACCGTGACACCGCGTCGGACTGGATCTTCCGGTTGAGCAAGGAGAAGGATCCGGCCCCACAGATCGCCAGCGAATGGATTCGCGCTCATCCCGATGAGGTGCGGAAGTGGCTGCGGGGGGTGAGAACCGCGGACGGCGAACCGGCGCCCGCGGCCATCTCGTGAACGACTCAAAACACGAGGCGCACGAGGACGAGACCACACCCCCAACGGATTGAACAGGCGAAGACGAGGCAGCGTGCCTGCCGGAGCGCGGCACGTCGAACACCAACAGCGCGTCGACGTTCGCTCCTGGCCCCCTGTCTCGCTTCCGGAGGAGAATCATGTTCCAGGCACGCAACGTGACGAAGGTGTTCGACCTTTCGGCCGGGCGAGCGCGTGAGGTGTTGAACGGCGCCTCGAACCGCCGCCGAGCGGTCCGGGAGGCCGGTGGAGTCCTGGCGGTCGACGACGTGTCGTTCGATGTGGAGCGGGGCGAACTCTTCGTCATCATGGGTTTGTCCGGCTCGGGGAAGTCGACGTTGATCCGCATGGTCAACCGGCTGGTGGAGCCGACCGCGGGCCGGATCCTCTACGACGGGACCGACATCGCCGACCTGGACGAGGCGCAACTCCGAGAGCTGCGCAACAAGCGGTTGAGCATGGTGTTCCAGCATTTCGCCCTGTTCCCGCACCGCACCATCCGGGACAACGCCGCGTACGGCCTGAAAACGCGGGGAGTTCCCAAAAACGAGCGGCTCGAACGAGCTGAGCGAGCACTGCACCAGGTGGGGCTCGGGCAGTGGGGCGACGCCTACCCCGACGAGCTCAGTGGCGGGATGAAACAGCGTGTGGGGCTGGCCCGCGCACTCGCCACCGACCCCGATGTGCTGATCATGGACGAGCCGTTCAGTGCCCTCGACCCGCTCAACCGCCGCGCGATGCAGGAACAGCTGCTGGAGCTCCAGGCGGAGTTCCACAAGACGATCCTGTTCGTCACCCACGATCTCAACGAGGCCATGCGGATCGGCGACCGGATCATGGTGATGAGGGATGGCTCGGTCGTCCAACTCGGCACGGGTCCGGAGATCATCTCCCGCCCCGCCGACGACTACGTGCACGACTTCGTCTCCGACGTCGACCGCTCACGGGCGTTGACCGCGAGCACGGTCATGACCGCGCCGTGGCTGACGGCCACATTGGACGATGACGCCGCCTCCGTACTGGCGAAGCTCGAAAGGAGCACCGCCAAAGGCCTGTACGTCCTCGACCCGAACCGCCGCGTGGTGGGTGTGGCCAGTGTGGAGGGGCTGTCCCGCGCGGCCGCGGACGGCGAACGGGATCTGCGTCGTTGCCTCGACACCGACTACACGTGGGTCGCCGAAGAGACATCGCTGGCCCAGTGCTGCCGGCTCACGAATCGTGGTGTCGTCCCCCTAGCAGTGCTGGACGCGGACAAGCACCTGGTCGGAGTCGTGCCCAAAACGGAGATGCTGCGGGCCATCGCGACCCAGGAAGAAGGTGACTGACGTGCCCACGATCCCGATCGGTCAGACGGTCGACGCCGGTATCCAATGGCTCATCGACCATGCCGGGGGACTGTTCGACGCGGTCTCCGCGGCCCTGTTCTTCCTGGTGAACCTGGTGTACGGGGTGTTGGCCGCACCACCGTCCTTCGTGCTCATCGCCATTCTCTGTGTGATCGCCGCATGGAGCACCCGCAACGTGGGAACGACGGTCTCCGTCGCGCTCGCGTTCCTCCTCGTCGACAGCATGCAGCTGTGGCACCAGATGTTGCAGACACTGTCGATCGTCGTGCTCGCGGCATCGATCGCCATCGCCATCGGCGTGCCCCTGGGAACCCTCGCCGCCAAGAGCGCGAAGACGAGTCTCGTCGTGCGCCCGGTCCTCGACTTCATGCAGACACTCCCGGTTTTCGTCTACCTGGTCCCGGCGGTGTTCTTCTTCGGCATCGGAGTGGTTCCCGGGATCGTCTCGACGACGGTGTTCGCGATACCGCCCGCGGTGCGACTGACCGAGCTCGGCATCCGCCAGGTGGACGGGGAGACCGTCGAGGCCGCGCGTGCCTTCGGGGCCCGACCGAACCAGGTGCTCCGGGAGGTCGAACTGCCGCTGGCCGTCCCCTCCATCATGGCGGGCATCAACCAAGTGATCATGCTCGCGCTGTCGATGGTCGTGGTCGCCGGTCTCGTGGGCGCGGAGGGCCTCGGCGGTGTCGTCGTCGAAGGCGTGACGCAACTGAACATCGGTACGGCCTTCGAGGGTGGCCTGGCCGTGGTCATCCTGGCCGTCTACCTCGACCGCATCACCAGCATCGCCGGTCGGAGCCGGAGGAAGAGGCGCAAGGACCGGCTCGTTCCGTTCCGCCGTTTCGGAACCCGGCGAGACCTTTCCCCGGAACCGTCCGAGGACCTCGTCGCAACGCAGTAAAGGTGTGGAGAGGAGCACGAATGCAGGACCCAGCCCTGGACCGGACGCGCCTGCCGTTGACGGAGAGCTTCCCGCACTCCGCCACGTCGCTGGACGTGCGCGACCAGAACCCGGCGTACGAGCCGGCGCGCCCGATACAGGCGCCCGAGAACGCGCCGAACGTGGTGATCGTGCTGATCGACGACATGGGCTTCGGCGCCCCGAGCACATTCGGCGGCCCGTGCCGGATGCCCGCCGCGGACCGGCTCGCGGAAGGAGGACTGCGGTACAGCCGGTTCCACGTCACCGCGATCTGCTCCCCCACCCGGCAGTCGCTGTTGACCGGCCGCAACCATCACTCGGTCGGCATGGGCGTGACCACCGAGATGGCCAGCTCCGCACCCGGCTACAACGGAATCCGCCCACGCAGCGCGGCCACGTTGGCCCAGGTATTGCGCGGTAACGGCTACAACACGGCCGCGTTCGGCAAGTGGCACCAGACACCTGCGCGGGACGTCAGCGCCGCGGGGCCGTTCGACCGGTGGCCCACGGGGGAGGGCTTCGAGAAGTTCTACGGGTTCCTGTGCGCGGAGATGAACCACTGGTACCCGGTGCTGTTCGACGGCACCAACCCCGTGGAACCGTCCCGTCGGCCCGAGGACGGTTACCACTTGTCCGAGGACCTGGTGGACCAGGCGATCGACTGGGTACGGGACCAGCGCACCCTCAAACCGGACCACCCGTTCTTCGCGTACCTGTCCTTCGGGGCGACCCACGCGCCCTACCACGTCCCCCGCGAGTACCGGGACAAGTACAAGGGGAAGTTCGACCACGGTTGGGACGCACAACGCGAGATCACGTTGCGGCGGCAGAAGGAACTCGGAGTCGTACCCGAGGACGCGGAGCTGGCGCCGTGGGCCGAGGGCGTCCCGCACTGGGACGAGCTCTCCGAGGCCGAGCGGAAGTCCGCCGCCGCCCTCATGGAGCTCTACGCGGGTTTCGCCGAACACACCGACGACCAGGTCGGCCGCTTCGTCGACGCGCTCGAGGAACTGGGCGAGCTGGACAACACCCTCTTCGTCTATGTCCTCGGTGACAACGGCGCCTCAGCCGAGGGCGGGCTCGGCGGCACCCTGAACGAGCACCGTTACGCCAGCGGCATCCCGGACTCCGCCGAGTTCATCAACGAACACCTCGACGCCCTGGGCGATGCGACCACGCACGCGCACTACCCGGTGGGCTGGGCGCTGGCGATGAACACCCCGTACCAGTGGACCAAGCAGGTGGCCTCGCACTTCGGCGGCACCCGGGACGGGATGGTGGTGCACTGGCCACGCGGGATCAGCGAACGCGGCGGGATCCGCCACCAATTCCACCATGTGATCGACGTGATGCCGACCGTGCTGGAAGCCGCGGGTATCCCGCATCCGACCGAGGTGGACGGTGTAGCACAGAAACCGATCGAGGGCACCAGCATGCTCTACACCTTCAACGGCCCCGACGAACCGGATCGGCACCGAGTGCAGTACTTCGAAATGGTCGGCAACCGGGGCATCTACCACGACGGCTGGATGGCCGTGACACGCCACGGCACCCCGTGGGAGATGGTGCAGGACGGGCGCCGTCGTCGTTTCGACGAGGACGTGTGGGAGTTGTACGACACCAACACGGACTGGACCCAAGCCCATGACCTCGCGGACACCTACCCCGAGAAACTGGCCGAGTTGCAGCGGCTGTTCCTCATCGAGGCCGCGAAGTACAACGTGTTCCCGATGGACGACCGGATGACCGAACGCGAGAACCCGCGTGAAGCCGGTCGGCTGGACCTCATGGGCGAGAGACGATCGGTCACCTTCCACGCCAACGCGAAGCGACTGACCGAGGAGACCGCGCCCAACGTCAAGAACCGCTCCCACACCGTCACCGCGGAGATCGAGGTCCCGGACGGCGGTGCGGAAGGGGTCCTCGTCGCCCAGGGCGGCCGGTTCGGCGGCTGGTCGGTGTACTTCCACGAGGGCCGGTTCTGCTACGCCTACAACTACTTCGGGCTGAAGGTGCACACCGCGCGCAGCCGCGATCCACTGCCCGCCGGAAAACACGAGGTGCGGATGGAGTTCGCCTACGCCGGTGGCGGGGTCGGCAAGAGCGGCACCGTCACACTGCGAGTGAACGGCTCCGAAGTCGGAGGAGTCGTAGTCCCGGCGACCATCCCGTACTACTTCGCCTTCGACGAGACCTTCGATATCGGCGTGGACCGGGCTTCCCCGGTCACCGACGACTACCCGGTCGTCGACAACCGGTTCACCGGTCGACTGCACTGGCTGCGGATCGACCTGGGTGACGACCTGTACGACGACGCCGGTGTCGAACGCGACCGAGCTCTCTTCCGGGCCGCACATGACTGAGAAGATGCGAAGCTGCTGCGCGCCGTCCGCCGGGCGGCCCAGCAGCGCCTCGCCCACCTCCGGCGTCGACGGAAGCACCGACGGGATGGTGTTTCTACGCGGCGGTGAGTTCCTGATGGGCAGTGAGGACCCGCTCGCCTATCCGGAAGACGGCGAGGGGCCTGTGCGGACGGTGCGGCTGGATCCGTTCTGGATCAGCCGCACCGCGGTGTCCAACCGGGACTTCGCCGAGTTCGTCGCCGCCACCGGCTACCGCACGGAGGCCGAAAGGTGGGGTTGGTCGTTCGTCTTCGCCGGGCTGCTTCCGGATGACTTCCCGCCCACTCGCGGTGTCGCGGCGGCCCCGTGGTGGCGGCAGGTCGAGGGTGCCGATTGGCGGCACCCCGAAGGCCCTCAATCCACTGTGGAAGGACGGGAGGATCATCCGGTGGTCCACGTGTCTTGGTCCGACGCGCAGGAGTACTGCGCTTGGGCCGGACTGCGGCTGCCGACCGAGGCCGAGTGGGAGTACGCCGCGCGTGGCGGACTGAGCGGACACGCGTTCCCGTGGGGCGACGAACTGGAGCCCGACGGCGAGCACCGGATGAACGTGTGGC
The DNA here is from genome assembly GCF_027317685.1 of Saccharomonospora sp. Taxonomy (NCBI): domain Bacteria; kingdom Bacillati; phylum Actinomycetota; class Actinomycetes; order Pseudonocardiales; family Pseudonocardiaceae; genus Saccharomonospora; species Saccharomonospora sp. Next base: position 26,254 of record NZ_DAHVQP010000028.1, on the reverse strand, counting down.
AGGGGACTTTCCCCCGCCACAACGACCGTTCCGACGGTTGGTACGGAACCTGTCCCGTCACCGAGTTCCCACCCAACGGATTCGGCCTGCACAACATGACCGGCAACGTCTGGGAATGGTGCGCCGACTGGTTTCACCCCACGTTCCACACCCAGGACCAGCGGACGAATCCCCGGGGACCACGACGTGGCACACACCGCAGCACGCGTGGGGGCTCGTACCTTTGTCACGAGTCCTACTGTCGCCGCTACCGCGTCTCGGCCCGTCAAGGTCTCACACCCGACACCACCATCGGCAACGTCGGTTTCCGCTGCGCTCGGGACACGACGCCGTGAGCACGGCTCGCCGCTTATCCCACGAGGTGTCGTCCGTGGCCCGTGACACCACTGTCAGGAGCTCAGGGCCACCACGGCCACACCGACGCTGATGCAGACGCACACCGCCGTGCCCAGAACCGCCGCCCGGGAAGTGTGGAGGAGAATGCCGCGCACCGGGCGGCCTCTGGTGCCGCGGTAGCGCCGGTGCGCGATCCACGCCACGGCGAGCGCAACGACCAAGGTCACGACCCCGACCAGGACGGAGGCGACCGTGGCATGCCGGCACAGCAGCGCACCGTTGACGCCGATCGCAAGTGCGGTGCGCTGCCATGCCAGTGCTGTCCTCTCCGGTTGCAGTCCCCGGTCGGCCACCCGCTCAGATGTCATGGCATGTCACGACAGGGTCACCAACAGCACCGCCACCACCGATGCACAAGCCACGACGACCGTGGACATCACCATCACACGGGAGCGCGGTAGCGGTGCCCCCTTTCGCATCGCCCGCTGGTTCGCCGTCCAACGCCGGTAGGCGACCACCGAGAGCACACAACCGAGTGTGCCGAGCACGACCGCACAAATCTGGCGAACCGGCACACTCGCGACATCGGGCAGCAACTGGACCACCGCGAGCGCGCCGGCATCGAGCGCGAGAGCCGTCCGCAGGTACGCGAGAAACGTACGCTCGTTGGCCAACGAGAAACGATAATCGGGTTCCTCATCGTGTTCGACGGCGGAGACTTCCATGCTTTCCATACCTATTCCCGACCCGTGAAAGAGGTCGATGCCCACATTCCGGCGTCTTCTGCTCTCACCGTGTTGATCCAGCGATCGTTTTTCCTCATACAAGAGGATAATGGTCGCCGAGCCGCCCGATCGGCCGCACCATCGGTTGCCGATTCGAAAATGAGATAAACAGCACAGAAATCATGTGCCCTCGCGGTCATGAAACCGAGCTTAATCTTAATGACACCAAGGAGTCAATCCACTCCCCGGACGCTTTTCCTGAGACTGATCACATCGACACCGACGCGGATCTCCCACTTCGGCGGAATTCAATCCGTCGTGTTTCACAAAAGAATTCTCGCGTCGATATCACGAACCCGACCGACGAGGGCGGCCCGACCGAGCCACCGCCGCCTTCACCCTGCGACGTACCGCCCAACGAATGGCCGTCGCGAACAACGAACACGGAAGCTCCGCTCGAGCCCCCACCCGGAGCCCACCCGCGGCCCTCCGTGGAAAACGCAGGCTCTACACCCCTGAGCAGGGCTTTCGATCCTGACCACTCGCCATCGGACCGCCGGGTATCGCCGCATCGACCGAGAAGCCGATTATGCGTGATGCACAGAAGTCCAAGGGAAATTCGTCCCCCCTGGACATAGGAAGCCCCTCGGTCTGCACGTAGTGTCAAAACCGCCCTCAATGTGATCACCGACACAACGATGTGGGGTGCGGGTGACATGGAACTGTGTTACTTGCCGTGGAATCGAACAAGCCCTCTGCGTCGACGTTGGGAACATGTCGGTCTCCGCGACGACCGTGTCGAGCTCAATCACCGACAATTCAACGCTCGGGTCGAAGCGTTCGCCGAACAGCTCGACGAACACGGATTCGGCCGCGGCGACATACTGGCGGTCCTGTTACCGAACCGCGTCGAACTGCTCATCGCGATGTTCGCGGCCTGGCGACTGGCCGGAGCGATCACCCCGGTCAATCCCGCTTTCACCGAGGACGAGGCGGGTTATCAGATCGACGACGCCGGAGCGGCACTCGTCGTCAACCTCGGCCCGGACGCTCCCACGGGAGGCAAACCGGTCATCCACGTCGACGACATGCGGACCGTGAGCCGGGGCGAGCCCCCGCCGCCCGCCGACCTCGGAGGCGACGACCTGGCTCTGTTGATTTACACGAGCGGCTCCACAGGCCGCCCCAAAGGCGTGCTGCTCGACCATCGACACGCCGAGGCCATGTCCGAGACGATGGCACAGCATCTCGGCTTGACCGGGGACGACCACTGTTTGTTGGTCCTTCCCCTCTTCCATGTCAACGCGATCATGGTGAGCGTCCTGGCTCCGCTACGCCGCGGTGGCCGCGTCAGCATAGTCGGCAGGTTCTCCGCGAGCCGGTTCTTCGAACAGGTCGAACGGCTACGGCCGACGTATTTCTCGGCCGTGCCCGCCATTTACGCCATGCTCGCGGCTCTACTCGAAAACGTCCACGCCGATGTCTCCTCGCTGCGATTCGTCGTCTGCGGGGCCGCACCGATCTCTCGTGAACTGTTGACCCGCATGCATGAGCGGTACGGTTTCGAGGTCGTCGAAGGTTACGGTCTCACCGAAGCCACCTGCGCTTCCGCCTGCAACCCGGTGAAAGGCATCCGCAAGCTCGGCACCGTCGGTCCCGCGCTGCCGGGGCAGGAAATCCGGATCATGGGGCCCGACGGCTCGTTCCTGCCGCCCGGTGAGGACGGTGAAGTCGTCATCTCCGGCCCGACGGTGATGCGCGGATATCTGAACAGGCCGGAGGAAACAGCCGCAACCATCGTCGACGGTTGGTTACGCACCGGCGATGTCGGCTGCCTCGACGAGGACGGCTATCTGACCATCGTGGACCGGGTCAAGGACATGATCATCCGAGGTGGGGAGAACATCTACCCCAAGGAGATCGAGGCTGTTCTCACCGCTGTGGACGGTGTGCTCGAGGCCGCCGTCATCGGCCGGGCCCACGAGATATACGGAGAAGTCCCGGTCGCCTACGTGAGTGTCTATCCCGATTCCGACATCACCGAGGAACGACTTCTCTCCCATTGCCGGAACCAGCTCACGAAAGTGAAAGTCCCCGAACACATCCACCTCGTCGACGCCTTACCGAAAAACCCTGTCGGAAAGGTCGACAAGCCAGCTCTCCGCCAAACCCTGGACACTCGATCAGCCTGACTCCACGCGGATCCGACCTGAATTCGAACCCTCTCACTCAGAAGACGCTGCCTTCGTCGAAGGAGAGCACCATGGGTTTCAAAACTCCGGACATGCCTCCGGTGGAACCGGCCGAATTCGAATCGATGCCGGTCATGGACAGAATTCGGATGCTGGCGAAGCACTGGACGGAATACGGCTTCGGCGGCCCGAAGCAGATGCACTCACTCTACCTCGTGAAAACCGTTCTCTTCGTGGTCGGCGGCTGGCTCGTCGTCGGACTGACCACTCCGGGGATCGGCCTGGCCGATCTCGGTAGCTGGTGGGGCGAGCTCATCGTCTATCAGAAGCTCATGGTGTGGACGGTGCTGTGGGAGATCACCGGGCACGCCGCGTCCTGGGGGCCGCTGGCCTTCAAATTCGATCCCATGATCGGTGGCTGGCGCTACTGGACCAAGGTCGGCACCCTCAGGCTTCCTCCCTATCCGAACAAGGTTCCCGGCACTCTCGGTGACCAGCGCACCGTTTTCGACGTCGGCCTCTATTTGCTGATCCTGGCCACCCTGCTGTTCCTGCTCCTGACCCCTGGAGTCCGCAGTGGAGCTTCTTACAGCGAGGCCGGCCTACTACCCGGCTGGGCACTGACCGTCTACTTCGTCCTCATCCTGGTCATGGGATTTCGCGATCGGGTCGTGTTCCTGGCCTCCAGGCCCGAGCAGTACGCCGTGTGTCTGTTGGCTTTCGGTGTCCTGGCCGACCACGTCGACATGGTGCTCGTCGCCAAGATCGCCATGGTCACCATCTGGTTGGGCGCCGGGGTGTCCAAGTTCGGCCACCACTTCAGCCTCGTCGTCCAGGCGATGATGAGCAACACTCCCTGGCTGACGTCCAAACGATTCAAACGTTCGCTCTACAAGAACGTGCCGAACGACCTGCGTCCGTCGAAGATGGCGTTCGCCTGGGCGCACCTCGGTGGCACCGTCGTGGAGTTGTGCCTGCCGTTGGTGCTTCTGTTCTCGACTAACGGTGCACTCACCTGGCTGGCGATCGCCGGCATGGTGCTGTTCCACATCTTCATCTACTCGACGTATCCGCTGGCCGTACCACTTGAGTGGAACATCTTCTTCGTGTTCGTCACGCCGTTTCTGTTCGGTGGTTTCTTCGCGGACGACGGGTACGGGATGTCCGACTTCAGTAGCCTCTGGATCCTCGCCGCGGCACTGGTGCTCTACCTGACGGGCCCGATCCTCGGCAACCTCAAGCCCGAGTGGGTGTCTTTCCTGGTCTCCATGCGGCAATATTCCGGCAACTGGGCGGCGGGGACGATGGCGTTCCGGATGAACGACGCGGAGGACAAGCTCGACAAGGGATTGGTCAAGACTTTGAAGACCCAGCGACAGCAACTGCTCGCCCTCTACGGCTCCGACGTGGCGGAGATCTTCCTGCAGAAGTGCGTGGCCTTCCGCAGCATGCACAGCCACGGCCGGATGCACCTGTCGCTCATGCAACGGCACCTCGACAAGCTCGAGAACTACCGCCTACGCGAAGGCGAAGTGGTCTGCACCGTGCTCGTCGGCTGGCAGTTCGGTGACGGACACCTGTTCGACGAACGCACGATCGCGATGGTGCAGAAACGCTGCGACTTCGAGCCCGGCGAGTTCGTGACGGCGTGGACCGAGTCGCAGCCGATACACAGAAAGACCGTGCAGTACAAGGTCATCGACGCCGCCCTCGGTGTCGTCGAGCGCGGCTACTACGACGTGCGGGACGCGGTGGCCGAACAGCCGTGGATCCCGAACGGCCCGATTCCGCACCAGGTGACCTGGCGCCTGCCCGGCTACGAACCGGCCGGGAACTTCGTTCATCCCGCGCCGAAGGCCACGGATCCCCCGCAACCTGGGAGCTCGACCGACGATCCCGGCGGTAAGGTCGGCGCATGACGAAAGCGGTGGTGGTCGGCAGCGGCCCCAACGGGCTCGCTGCCGCCATTACTCTGGCGGCGGCGGGCGTGGACGTGGAGGTCCTCGAGGCCGCACCGGAGATCGGGGGCGGCACTCGCACCAGCGAGCTCACCCTGCCCGGCCTACTGCACGACGAATGCTCGGGGTTTCATCCCCTCTCCGTCGACACACCGTTCTCCCGGTGTTTCGACCTCTCGCGGCACGGTCTGCGCTGGCGGTGGCCCGAGGTTCAGTACACCCACCCGTTGGACGGCGGCCGTGGAGCGGCGGCCTTGCGGTCGGTGGAAGAGACCGCGGCCGGGCTCGGCGCCGACGGGCGCGCGTGGCGGCGGGTCTTCGGCTGGCTGGCCGACCGATTCGACGACATCACCGAGGACTTCCTCCGCCCAATGCTGCACGTGCCCGCCCACCCGGTGAAACTGGCCCGGTTCGGGACACTGTCCCTGCTCCCGGCGGCGGTGTTGGCCAGGCTCTGGTCGACCCCGGAGGCCCGGGCACTTTTCGCCGGGGTCGCCGCCCACGCGTTGCGCCCGTTCGGTTCACCGGTCTCCTCGGCGATCGGTGTCGCGCTCGGCACGGCGGCCCACCGCTACGGCTGGCCCGTGGCCGAGGGCGGGTCGTCCGCGATCGCGCGAGCGTGCGTCGACCTGCTCTCCGAACACGGCGGCCGCGTGACGACCGGGGTCACCGTGACCTCACTCGACGAACTCGACTCACCGGACATCGTCATGCTCGACGTCGCTCCGGCCGCGGCGGCCCGGATCGTCGGCGACCGCCTGCCCTCGCACGTCTCCCGTGCGCTGACCCGCTACCGCCACGGACCCGGCGTGTTCAAGGTCGATTTCGCGGTACAGGACGGCGTGCCTTGGCGGCACGAGGAGTCACGCCGCGCCGGCACGGTTCACGTGGGCGGCTCCCTCGAGGAGATCGCGACGGCGGAACGTGAGGTCAACCGCGGGCGGATGCCGGAGCGACCGTTCGTCCTGGTGGGCCAGCAGTACGTCGCCGACCCCTCGCGAGCGGCCGGGGGGATCGTGCCCGTCTATGCCTACGCGCACGTGCCCAACGGTTGGACCGGGGACGCCACGCGGATGATCGAGGAACAGATCGAGAGGTTCGCGCCCGGCTTCCGCGACCGGATTCTCGCCCGGTACGTCCGATCCGCACGACAGATGGAGGAACACAACCCCAACTACGTCGGCGGCGATGTGGTGACCGGCGCCAACGACGCACTGCAATTGGTCTTCCGACCTCGACTCACGCTCAACCCCTACTACCTCGGCGTGCCCGGGGTCTACCTGTGTTCGGCGAGCACCCCACCCGGAGCGGGCGCGCACGGCATGTGTGGTTACAACGCGGCGCGCTCGGCACTACGCGAACTGTGAGCAAGAGAGGAGTGTCGCCTCGTGACAGGACGTCTGAAACGACGTTTGGTTTCGAACGACACCCCGAAGGCCGCGAAGATCCGAGCCCTCGTGGTCTGCGTCGCGGAACGGTTGCAGGCGCGGCACACCGAACTCAACGACAGCATGAACGCCGCGATCGAGGACGCCATCGCGGACCTCGCCAACCCGGAACTGACCGAAATGCTGCATGCCAGCGTCGAGGGCAACATCACCACGATCCTGCACATGCTGCGCAACGACATCCCGATCGAGCATCTACAGCCGGCCACCGCGGCGACGGAGTACGCCATCCGACTGGCCAGGGCCGGCGTGTCGGCGGCACCGCTACGACGGGCCTACCACATCGGCTCGGACGATCTGCTCGCCGAGATCTTCCACGAGCTCCAGCTGTTGGACTGTCCCTCGGAGCTCAAACTACGCCTGCTGCACCACCTCGCCGGGTGGCTGCATCACTACGTCGACTGGATCACCCGGGTGGTGCTCGACGCTCACGAGGCGGAGCGGCAGGCACTCATGAAGCAGAACGCCACCGACATCTTCCGGCTCGTGCACCGCGTACTCGACCGTGAGCCAGTCGAATGCGACCAGTTCGCCCGCACCGCGGGCTACCGCCTCAACCGTCCGCACGTCGCCACGGTGCTCTGGGACGAGAGAACACTCCAGGCAGCCGACCAGATCGAGGTCCTCCGGTCGCTGGCGGCTCGGCTCGCCCGTGTGCTGGGAAGCTCCAGCGAGCCGCTGTTCATGCCGGTCGACCGCAGCACCGCCTGGGTGTGGTGCCACGTACCGGAGGCGACGTCATCGGTCGACACGGCCCGAGTCCAGGGGGTGCTGGCGGAGACTCCGGCCGTGCGGGCCGCGATGGGCACTCCCGTGTCCGGCATCGAAGGGTTCCGCCGAACCCTGGAGCAGGCCAACACCGTTCACACCGTCGCCAGAGCCAGCAGCGCCTCGCATACGAGGGTGATGTCCTACGGCGACGACGGTATGGCTGTCGTCGCGATGTTGGTTCGAGACCTCCCGGTCAGCCGACGATGGGTCGCCGACACCCTCGGGGCGTTGGCCACCGACACCGAACCCGCGGCACGGTTGCGGGAGACCGTGCGGACCTTCCTCCGCACCGGCAGTTACGTCGAGACCTCCAAAAGACTCATGCTGCACCGCAACACCGTGAAATATCGACTGGCCAAGGCGAAACGGGAACGAGGCCGGCCACTGACCGAAGGACGCCTCGACCTCGAAGTCGCCCTGCACCTGTGTCACGTGCTCGGGCCGACGGTGCTGCATCCGCCGCGGAAGTCGGCGGACTCGGGGCCGTCGAACTGATCCGGCCGGGCAAGCCACGTGCGAGGCCTTCGGTATCGCGCGGTATCGCGGACCGGGAATTCGCACGGTGGTGGCCGGTCTGTCGACTACCACCGACCGAGCATGGTGCGCATACTGAGCCACATGGCCACGCCGGAACCGGACTACCACGCCGACCCCGCGGCTTTTGCCGCTGACCAGGAAGAACTGTTCGCGGGTCACAACCTGCACGTCGGCTCGTCCCGGGTCACTCACGCGGTGGACTGGGTGCCCTGGATCAACGGCCTGCGGCTTCCGGCCCCGGCATGCCGTCAGGGCTTCGCCGGACACGGCGCCCAGGGCGAACTGCGTCCCACCACGCTGCCGGTGTCGTGCCGCCGCTGCCGTCGCCTGCGCGGGCTCCATGGCGTCGACGAGCAGCCCGCGCTGTTCGTCCTGCCGCACTGACCTCCCACGCGGACGCTGAAGTACCCCGGTCGTGCTGCAAGGCCGCCGAGCTCCCAGCTCGGGCGAAGCCGCTCGGCGATCTCTCGGTGTTCACACTTCCCGAAAAATGGGGAACATAGAGTAATTGAATGAACACTTAGGGTTCTGCCCCATAAAGAAAACAAGATTAATCGACCAATAAAACTTCGATACTGGATCGGTTAAGCCGAGAGCAACGAAGAGAAATTCTTCGGCGGACAGGAAGGGAAATTTATCTGAACCAGCCGATAGCCAGACATGTGGAACAACAGTGACGGAAGAGCACCGTACAACCCCTCAACCCTGCCACCACCTGCATGTTTGGCGCACCCAGGCCAAACCGGCAACATTTTCAAACACGAGCAAACAATAAATATCAACAACAAAAGTGACGCCTGTCACAACAGAATAAAAGCTGCGGAAAATGCGTTGAGCGGGTATACAGGCAAATACCGGGTCTTCAACAGTGAATCCCGTCGCCGAAAACGGAAATTTCTTCACGGAAGCCGGTCACAGCTCGACTTCCGCACCGTGATCACTACCGGAGAGGGGTGCCAGATGCTTCCGCGGACAGTGGCGGGCTCGGTCTCCACATCCACTGAACCCACCAGCCCCATTGCGCCGCTGCCTTCGACGGAGACCCACGGCGTCCGTATCGACGCCGAACACCGGTGGGGCGGCGAGGTCGTACTCGCACGCATCACCGGAGAGCTCGATCTTCTGTCCACGCCGGTGCTCCGGCGCTGGATCATCCGACATACTTCTCGATCACGGCCGCGAGGCCTTGTGCTCGACATGCGTGACGTGGTCTTCCTCAGCGCCTCGGGGCTCGGGGTGCTGAGTGAGCTGGACGGCTGCGCAGCACACCAGAACTTCCCCTGGGCACTCGTCGCCGCCACACGCGTCGTCCTACGACCGTTACAGATCACCGGCCTGGAAACACGTATACCGCTTTACCGCAGCACCGCCGATGCGGTCGAAGCAGTACGCGCGACCGCCCACATGTCCTGAAGGCCGTGGGGCCGGCCCCACGCCTCATCGAAGCGGGAAGCCCGGACGATTCCGTGTCGGCTCGTGCACCCGGATCGCACGCCGAGGCCTCGGCGGCCCCAGCGTCATCGGCTCCAGCGTCATGGCCCCGAGGCAGCACACCACCCACCTCGCAGAGCGCGGCACCATCACCGAACTAGACGGAACACCCCAACCCGCACCCGCACCATGCTTCTCCCGCACCACCCCCCACACCCGCACCCGCACCAAAACCCGGCACACACACCGACGAAGTACTCACCGACTGGGAAAACTAAAACAGCGGGCGGCAACGAAATTCGTGGGTTCACGGGTGACGAACAGCGGTGAGAGGCGAGTCGTCGCCGATGAACCGCCGATAATCGACAGTCTTCGGATTGGGATCACGCCCACAACCCGTTGGTCGGGGTCGGCCGGCGGCTATGCCGGATACTGGGGGCTATGCCCCGTCCGAAGCAACCCTTACTGACCCGCGAATCCATCGTCGCGACCGCCCTGGAGATTATCGACGCCGAGGGCCTCGACGCGCTCAGCACTCCGCGTTTGGCCAAGGAAATGAACGTCACCGCACCCTCGCTGTACCACCACTTCCAGGACAAAAACGAGATCCTCGCCGAAGTAGCACGCGCCATCCTGCTGGAAATCCCGTTCCCACGGCGCAAACCCGACTCGGAATGGTCCGAATTCTTCGTACAACTCAGCCTGAACTTCCGACGCGCCGTCCTCCGACACCGCAACGCCGCACCCGTGCTACTACAACACATGCCCCGCGACGTGCTCATCAACGTCTACGACCGCATCGCCGCATTCCTCCAAGAAGCCGGCGTACCCTCCCGACTCCACGTACTGATGCTCGACGGACTGGAAAAATACACACTCGGCACCAGCCTCACCGAAGCAATGCACTCACCCCGACGCCGCACCAACATCTTCGGAACCGTAGACCCCCAAGCACAACCCACCCTGGCCGAAGCGGTCAAAGCCAACGAATGGAACGCCGAACAACTATTCATCCACACCATCCGAAGCTTCCTAGCGGGTGTCGTCTCCAACACTGATGACACCGACTCGCGTTGAGTCTCTGTCCCGCCTCGACGGCCGACCGCGAAGAAACAGTCCGCGATGCCGCTGGATTTTCCCCTGAATCGACTGTTTCACTCACCGTCCGGCAGCCGCCTCCGGGGCAGGCGGGCCGAGCCCTGGATGGTGGTCGATCCACGGTAAGAAGCATTGCCAGAAAATGTCCGCCAGCGCGGTGACGAGCGAACCCGATCACGCACTGACGGACACCGTTACGACCCGAAAACCCATATCGGAAGACGCTCAGGCGGCGATGAATCCCCCATATACTCCCGATGCCGGAGTGCGATAGAAGCTGACCTTGAACGGCTGGCCGTCTTGGTCATCGGTGGAGATGACGGTCCACCTGTTCTTCGGGGCTACCTTCCAGCTTTCGCAATATAAAAGGTCTGCCGGGACGACCTTCTTGCAGAAGCAGACCCTGGCGACAGAACTTCCGACAGGACTGTAGATGTTGATGTCGTTGCAATGCGAAGTGGTCCGCTTCAAACTCGTGAAGCCACCCAACATGTCAGCCTTGTAGTTCCCCTTGTAGTCATAGCAGGAAGCCGCAGCACCGACTTCGCCGTTCGCCTCGCTAGCGCTAGCCGCCGGAGCCGAAATCACAACCCCCAAAAACGTCGTCGTCATCATCGTCAATACAGCCGCAGCAGATCCCATCAAGCAAAACTCCGCTGAAATGAAGGCAAGCGAGCGAGATTTCATAGCCGGATACGGCATCGATGGCCGGACTGAACCCGTAAACCCCGAACCGTGCGAAGATCACGCCAGATTGACCTCGACGGTCAACAGGTTCACTCCCGGAAGTGGCCCCTCACGGATCATCGTCAGCGTCGAAGTCCAAGGTGAGTTGACCGCCGTCGATGACTGTCAGTGGGGTGCGCGGGTTCGGACCACGGGCCAGACATCGCTTGCAGTCCACTGGCTGTCTCACGGCCCGACTATCTCGGACCAATTTCACCGGGTCGACCGACTGGTGACATGCCGGGATCGGTATCTTCAACCCGGCGGTCCACTCCCGCAGCTCCACGGCGTGGACTCGGCGTCCTCTTCCCGGCTGGCGCAGGTTCCTGTTGCGAAACCGGGCGCACTCGCTCTCCGAGATCGCTTTTGGTGTCAACGAGGTCGGGTCCCGGTGCTGCTCGATGTTCGCCATCGAACCAGGATGACCAGCGTTGACGTCACGCCAACACCGCATAACAAGTGGTCGCCTCGACTCGGAAGGAGTAATTCCCTCCACCGATCGGCGGCAACATCGGTCGGACAGTCCGCTGATTGAAACGGACGAAGCACGGTCAACGATTCGGGTCAGTGACGGTGCGAAGAGACTCCGAGTGCATCCGATCCTCCTGCGCAACAGGTCGGATACCGCGCTGGGCGTCGCCGCACCGACAGCGCTTCACTCACCACCGTCACGGAAAACCGCCCCGGCCCCACGCTCAGCCCCAGGCCACCCGAACACGGTTCTCCGCACGCCAGAACGACCGAACAGCCGCGAGCAGCACGGACAGCCCGCCCACGATCGCCGCCGCGGCCACCGGCCACGACGGAGTCGCGACGGCGATCCACGCCAGAGCCCACGCGACGGTGGCAGCGAACCCGAGGACCGCGTAGAGCCGCACCGTGGCGAACACAGCGGCTGTCGCGGTACCGAGGACCGCCAGCACCGCGAGAGACACGGCCACGGAAGGAGGTGGCGTGATCCCCAGAGCCACACCGGTACTCGCCGCACCGGACACGGCCGCGACGAGCCACCATCCGACGCTGCCCGGGAAGGGCCGCACGCACCGCCAGGGCGATGCTCAACACGTAGATGAGGGTCCAGATCGAGAAAGCCCCACCACCCGGCAGGACCAAGGTGGGATAGGAGTTCGCCACCGACCCCACGGGTTCACCCCACGCGCCACTGCCGCCGATCGCCCCGGCCACCGTCTGCAACACGACCGCGGCCAGCAGCACCACCGCACGCACCAGGTCGCTTTTCCGTCCCTCGGCCGAAACGGTGCCGTCACGCCGCATCGGCGGCCCACTCCCTTGCCCACGTCACGGCACGAGGCCCTGCGCTTTCCGCTGCGTGTCGGGAAGTCACCCACCAGCGTCCCGACGCCTTCCCGGCCCGGGGAAACCGTGGCCCACGGGGAACCGCTCTGCTGTCCCCAGTCCACACGGGCGCACAATCACCAAAGTGGTCGACGCTTGCGGGTCGAGCCACGATCCGGCCCAGGCCCGTTCCCGAACAACCATGCAGGTGCTCCCCGACCGGTCCTTCCACGAAAACTACGATCCACTGTGCACGGAAGTGCTACCCGCCTTCCGTGAACTGAAACAGAGCTGTGCTTCGGGATCGGTCCGCTGAGTTGCGGCTCCGTCAGCGAGCCGCCGATGATGGAACGACCGTTGTCGACGCTCATCGAATCTGCTGCGGGGTCGCTTGCTGATGCGCACCGTGAAGGGAAGAACCGATCACATCATCGTGGTCGGTGCCGGGCTGTCCGGCCTCGCGGCCGCACTGCACCTGGCCGGACGCGGACGCCGAGTGACCGTGCTCGAACGGGAATCGGTTCCCGGAGGGCGCGCGGGACGGTTCGACCGGGACGGCTATCTGTTCGACACCGGCCCCACGGTGCTGACCATGCCGGACATCGTGGAGGCCACCCTGGCCGCTGTGGGTGACTCGTTGGCCGAGCGGGTACCGCTGGTCCGGGTGGAACCGGCATATCGCGCGGAGTTCGCCGACGGCAGTGGGCTTGCCGTGCACAGCGATGGCGAGGCCATGGCCGCCGAAGTGGAGCGTTTCGCGGGCCCCACCGAGGCCGCCGGGTATCTCCGACTACGTGCCTGGTTGCACAGTCTCTACCGGGTTCAGCTCGACCGGTTCATCGCGGCCAATCTGGACTCCCCGCTGACGATGGTCACTCCGGAGCTGGCACGTCTGGCGGCGCTGGGAGGCTTCCGCAGGTTGGAGACGGCGATCGGGCGTTTCCTGACCGACGAGCGGCTCCGCAGGGTGTTCACCTTCCAGTCCCTCTACGCGGGCACGTCACCGCAACGTGCGCTCGCGTTGTACGCCGTGATCGCCTACATGGACACCGTGTCCGGGGTGTATTTCCCGAGCGGTGGCATGCGCGCCCTACCGGACGGCCTGGCCGCCGCGGCCGAGAACGCCGGGGTGCGTTTCCACTATTGCACCCGCGTGACCGCATTGGAGCGGAACGGCGGCCGGGTGCGGGCCGTGTGCACCGCGGCCGGTGAACGGCTGCCCTGCGACGCCGTGGTACTCACCACCGAACTACCGGTGTCCTACTGTCTGCTCGGCCGCACCCCACGCAGGCCGCTGCCCCTGCGTGCGGCTCCGTCGGCGGTGGTGCTGCATGTGGCCGCTCGGCGTCGTTGGCCGGACGTGGGCCACCACACGCTCCTGTTCGGCGAGGCCTGGGCCGATACGTTCCGCCGACTCATCGTGGACGGTGAGCTGATGCACGATCCTTCGTTACTGGTCACCCGGCCCACGGCCACCGACCCGCGGCTGGCACCGGAGGGCGACGACGTGCTGAGCGTGCTCGCCCCGGTGCCGAACCTGCGCCGCGCACCGATCGACTGGGAACGCGAAGGACCGGGCTACGCCGAGCAGATCGCACGAGTGGTGGAGAAGAGACTCCTGCCCGGACTGCGGGACGCCATCGGGTTCACCCATGTGCTCACCCCGAAAGAGTGGGCGGAGTCGGACATGGTGGCGGGCACGCCCTTCTCGCTGGCGCACACATTCGGCCAGACTGGCCCGTTCCGGCCGAGCAACCTGCCCCGTGGAGTGGACAACGCCGTGCTCGCCGGGGGAAGCACCGTGCCCGGGGTCGGCGTGCCCACCGCCTTGCTGTCCGGAAAGCTGGCCGCCGACCGGATCACCGGTCTTCCCGTACGCAGCCCAGGCAGGGGGACGACCGTCATCAGCCACGAGTGGCTTTGACGTTCCCCGGCCGAATTAGTGTTCCGTGGCCGAATTGCAGTGACCGTGCTTCGGTTTCATGCTGACCTCATGGGCACCGGTGGTCCTGGATGAACTCGACAGAGCTGGATGCGGCCGGGGTGTTCGATCCGGTGTTGCGCGAAGCGTACCTGCGTTGCCGCGCTCTGAACGCCGAGCACGGCCGGACCTATTTTCTGGCTACCCGGTTGCTGACTCCGGGGCAACGGCCAGCTGTTCACGCCCTGTACGGGTTCGCCCGTTGGGCCGACGACATCGTCGACGAGCCGTGTGCTGGCCCGGCCGATACGGCGCGGCGGCTGGACGACCTGTCCCACGAATTGACGCGAGGGCTCGCCGAGGGGGCCAGCGAACATCCGACTCTGGCCGCGCTGGTGCACACCGTGCGCCGCTACGGCATCGACACCACGTTGTTCGCCGACTTCCTCCGCTCGATGCGGATGGACCTCACCGTGCGCGACTATCCGAACCGGGCGGCACTGGACGGCTACATGCGGGGTTCGGCTGAGGTGATCGGGTTGCAGATGTTGCCCGTTTTGGGCACGGTCTGTCCACCCGCGAACGCGGAGCCGTACGCGGCCGCGTTGGGCAAGGCGTTTCAGCTGACGAACTTCCTTAGGGACGTCGCCGAGGACCTGGAGCGCGACAGGGTGTATCTGCCCGCCGACGAGCTGGCCGCGCACGGTGTCGATCGTGAGCTGCTGCGCTGGTGCTCGCACCGCGAACGCATTGAACCGCGAGTGCGGAAGGCGTTGGCCGAGCAGCATTCCGTGACCAAGGAGATCTACCGCTACGCGCGGGCCGGGATCGCGCTGCTGCATCCGGTGTCGCGGCCGTGTATCGAGACGGCGGCCACCCTCTACTCCGGAATCCTGGACGAGATCGAGCACGCCGACTTCGCGGTGTTCGCCCACCGCGCGAGAGTCGGCACCGGACGCAGGATCACGGTGGCTGCCGGGGCCCTGGCCAGGGCGTGGTGGGTGCGCCGTGGTGGCCGTGGGGTCGGGACTGCCCCGGCACGGGAAGGGATGGGCTGATGGAGCGGTGGCAGTACCTGCTCGTGCTGGCGGCGTGTCTGTTGGTGACGTTGCCGTTGGAGTTCCTCGGCGCGTGGGTCTATCGACGACCGGTGCAAGCGGCCCGGGCGATCCTCCCGGCCGCAGGGGTATTCCTGGTGTGGGACGTGCTCGCGACCGTGGCCGGGGTGTGGGACTTCGATCGCCGTTACCTCGTCGGTGTCGAACTGCCGTTCGGCCTTCCACTGGAAGAACTGTTGTTCTTCCTGGTGATCCCGTTGTGCGCGCTGCTCACCTACGGGTGTGTCGAGGCCATGCTCGCCAAGCTGCGGGTGAACAGGGCGAACCGATGACCGGGCTCGGCTACACCCTGCCCGCTGTGCTGTCGGTGATCGTGGTGTGCGTGTGGGAGTTGCTCGTTCTGCGCACCGGGTTGTTCCGCAAACCCGCCTACTGGATATCGATGACGATCATGCTGAGCTTCCAGGTGCCCGTCGACGGTTGGCTCACCAAGCTTTCCGCGCCGATCGTGCTTTATGTCGACGAGCACACGCTCGACGTGCGGTTTCCCTGGGACATCCCGGTGGAAGATTTCCTGTTCGGGTTCAGTCTCATCACAGCGGTGCTGCTGTTGTGGGAACGCCAACAACGACGAAGAACACGGAGGCGCCGTGAGCGAGAATCGGCACCAACTGCTCACGAAAGCCGACCGGGCTGGGCCCCCGCTGCGGCACGATTTCTACGGCCACAGCAGGGGAGGGCATCCCGCAAGACACGGAGGCGCCGTGAGCATGCTGCTTCGTGATGGGCTGCGCCGCGCGGTCGTGCCGAACGCTTTCGACGAGGGGGCACGTAGTTACGACCGGCTGGTCGGCCTCAATCCGGGATATCACGCGCATCTGCGGCTTTCCGCCGAGCGGCTTCGGTTGCCCGGGGAGGGTGCGGGTCTGCGGCTGCTCGATGTCGGCTGCGGAACCGGTGCGTCCACCGCTGCGCTGCTGGCTGCCGCGCCGCGTGCGGAGATCGTCGCGGTCGATGCTTCGGCGCGCATGCTGGCCGAGGCACGGCGTAAGCCGTGGCCGGAGTCGGTACGTTTCGTTCATACGAGTATCGAGGAGTTGGCCGGGGTGTCCGGGGCGTTCGACGGCATCCTCGCCGCGTATCTGGTGCGTAATCTCGCTGATCCCGATACTCAGCTTCGAGCGCTGGCCCGGCTGCTGCGTCCGGGGGCGACGCTGGCCGTGCACGAGTATTCCGTGCGTGATTCGGTCCTGGCCACCGCCGTGTGGCACGCCGTGTGCTGGGGCGTGATCATTCCGGCCGCGCGGTTGGTCGACGGGGACACCACGCTGTATCGGCACCTGTGGCGCAGTGTCGCGGCCTTCGACGGTGTGGCCCGGTTCCGGCACAGGCTCGCCGACGCCGGGTTCACCGCGATACACAGCGAGACGATGACCGGCTGGCAGCGGGGCGTGGTGCACACCTTCCTGGCGAGCAGACGTGGGAGCGAGTGTGGCTGACCGCAGGATCGTCCGGCACCGGGCGCCGGCAGGGGCGGGCCACGCGAGCGCGCTCGCCAGGCGACCTCACGTGGTCGTGGTGGGTGGTGGCATCGCCGGGCTGGCCGCCGCGACCGGGCTCGCCGAACGCGGCGTGGCGGTGGAAGTACTGGAGCGTGAACCTTGGCTCGGCGGACGGGTCGCCAGTTGGACCGAGCGCTTGCCCTGCGGCACCCCGGTGAGTATGAGCAGGGGTTTTCATGCTTTCTTCCGGCAGTACTACAACCTGCGCGCGCTACTGCGTCGCACCGATCCCGGGCTCGACCGGCTGATCGAGATCGCCGACTATCCGCTGCAGGACGCCCATGGACGCATCGACACCTTTCGGGAACTTCCGCGCACACCACCGTGGAACGCGTTGGCTTTCGCTCTGCGCAGCCCCACCTTTCGTGTTCGTGATCTGATCCGGTTGAACGCGCGAGCGGCGGCTCCGTTGGCAGCGGTGTCGGTTCCGGGGACGTACGAACTGCTCGACCACGTCGACGCGGAGACGTTCCTGCGTCGGATCAACTTTCCGCCCGCAGCCCGGCATCTGGCGTTCGACGTGTTCTCGCGCAGTTTCTTCGCCCCGCCGGACCGGCTGTCCGCCGCCGAACTGGCGACGATGTTCCACCTGTACTTCCTCGGCTCGGCGGAGGGGTTGATCTTCGATGCGCCCGAGGACGACTTCCAGAGCAGCCTGTGGGGCCCGCTCGCCGATTATCTGACCGGCCTCGGCGCCACCGTGCGCACGAACAACAGGGTGCTGGGTCTGGAAAGGACCGCGCAGGGCTATGTCGTGCACCACGACGAGGGCGGCAGCGAAGTCGATGCGGTGGTACTGGCCACCGATGTCGGCGGGCTGCGCGACATCGTGAACGCCTCGCCCGATCTCGACGATCTCCGTTGGCGTGCCGAGGTGGACGCGTTGCGGACCGCGCCACCTTTCCTCGTGTGGCGGTGCTGGTTCGACCGACCGGTAGCCACGCACCGGCCCGCGTTCCTGGCCACCGGAGGGCTCGATCCGCTGGACAACATCAGTGTCCTGGAACGCTACGAACGTGGTGCGGCACGTTGGACGCGGGAACACGGCGGCTCGGTGGTGGAATTGCACGCCTACGCGGCTTCCGCGGACGCCGACGTGGACGAACTGTGCGCGCGGCTTCTGCGCAGACTCCACGAGACCTATCCGGAGACGGTGGGCGCGAACCTGATCGGTGACTCGGTGCAGTGGCGAGCGGACTGCCCGCTGTTCGGTGTCGGGGCCTTCTCCTCCCGGCCTCGCGTCCGCACTCCGTTTCCCGGTCTGGTGCTCGCGGGCGACGGCATCCGGATCGATCTTCCGGTCGCGCTGATGGAGAGGGCGGCGAGCACGGGGCTGCACGCGGCCAATTGCCTGCTCGCGGGCTGGAGACTCGCCGGACACGAGCTGCATTCGGTGCCCACCAAGGGCAGGTCCGCGGTGCTGCGCGCACTGGCCGGTGTCGGGAAAGGCGGTGTCCCATGACTGAACATCCCAGGTCCGAACGCAGGCGGCGATGGCCGGCGAGCTGGCCGCTGCAACCCATCCCCCGCACTCGCTGGGCCGCTCAGGAGCCGAGTTACCGCGCCGCCAAGCCCGCGGTGATCGAAGGCGCGTTGAAGCGGGCACAGGCCCGACCGTCTGGCAACTGGTACGTCCTGGGCGCGAGCAGACAGATCCGGGCGGACCGGCCGTTCGGTGTCACCGTCGCCGGAGTCGAGCTGGTGGCGTGGCGTGGCGGCGACGGTGCCCTTCGGGTCGGCCCGGGTGCGTGCCCGCATCTCGGCGCTCCCTTGGCCCAGGCCACAGTGGATTGTGGAGAGCTGGTCTGTCGTTGGCACGGACTGCGCGTAGGCTCGTCCGGGTCCGGTTGGCGTGCGTTCCCCAGCCATGACGACGGGGTGCTCGCCTGGGTTCGGCTCGACCGCGTCGGCGGCGAGGAACCACTGGACGAACCCGTCGTGCCACGTCGTCCCGCGGGAGCCGCGTTGGATTCGGTGGCCACCGTGACCGGGGTCTGCGAACCCGCCGACATCGTCGCGAACCGGCTCGATCCCTGGCACGGCGCGTGGTTCCACCCGTACTCATTCACCAGGCTCGATGTGGTGTCCGCCCCACCCGAGGGTGACGTGCCCGACGGCGACGACCGGTTCGTCGTCGCCGTCACGTTCCGCGTCGGCGCCGGGCTCGGTGTCCCCGTCCTGGCCGAGTTCACCTGTCCCGAACCGCGCACGGTCGTGATGCGGATCCTCGAGGGCGAGGGTGCGGGCAGTGTCGTGGAAACCCACGCCACTCCCCTCGGCCGGATCTCCGACGGCCGTCCCCGTACCGCCGTCATCGAAGCCGTCGTCGCCGATTCCGACCGCCGTGGGTTCGCCCTCGCCCGCAAGGGCGCACCGCTGTTGCGGCCGTTGATCCGCCGCGCCGCGGCCAGACTGTGGCGTGACGACCTCGCCTACGCCGAACGCCGCTACGCGCTGCGTACTCGCTGAAGCCGCCCGGACGAGGCGTCGCGATAGTCCTCGGAAATAAAACCGGTGGGTACGCAAAGCCCGAGTGCGCTAAGATCCAGACATGCCTGATTCCCGGATCTACTAGCTCGGCGACTCCCTCTCGCAGGGGAAGTGTGCCTTGAGCCAGATCTGGGAGATCTTTTTTGATTACCGTCAGTAACATTACTGTGCGCGCTGGTGCGCGCCTACTTGTGGACAACGCCAGCTTCCACGTCTCCGCGGGCGACAAGATCGGCTTGGTCGGTCGCAACGGCGCCGGGAAGAGCACGCTCGCGAAACTCCTCGCCGGCGAGACACTTCCCGCCGAGGGGCAGATCAACCGCACCGGATCGGTGGGGTATCTGCCGCAGTCACCGCGAGACGGGGTGCGGTCGAGCGCCTCGGGACAGCACGTGGTGACCGTCGCGGATCGGATCCTGTCCGCCCGGGGAATGGGCGAAGCGGTTCGTGATCTGCGGGCCGCGGAAGCGGCCATGGAACGGTCCCACGGTCGCGAATTGCAGAAGGCGATGCGCGCCTACGCCGCGGCCGAGGACCGGTTTCTCGCGCACGGCGGATACGCGGTCGAAGCCGCCGCAGCCCAGGTCGCCGCGAACCTGGGTCTTCCCGAGTCCACGCTCTCCCGTCCGTTGAACACCCTTTCCGGTGGACAGCTTCGTCGGGTCGAGTTAACGCGCCTGCTGTTCGCCGACCATGACACGTTGCTGTTGGACGAACCGACCAACCACCTCGACGCCGATTCGATCGGTTGGCTGCGCCGGTTCCTGTGTGAATACCGCGGCGGAGTGGTGCTGATCAGCCATGACGTCGAACTGTTGGAGGAGACCGTCAACCGGGTGTTCCACCTCGACGCCAACCGCAGCACGCTCGACGTCTACAACGTCGGCTGGAAGGCCTACCTCGACCAAGCCGAGGCGGATGCGCGGCGACGCCGCCGGGAACGGGTCAACGCGCAACGCAAGGCGGACAGACTGCGGGCCCAGGCCCAGAGGATGCAGGGTCACGTGAAAACCGCGGTGGCGGCCAAGAACATGGTGCGCCGCGCGGATCGACTGCTCGCCGAGACCGAACCCGAACGGCGTTCGGACAAGGTGGCGAGACTTCGTCTGCCGGATCCACCGCCCTGCGGCAGGACACCGCTGGCCGCCGAAGGACTGTCCATGAGGTACGGCTCGCACGAGGTGTTCTGCGGCGTCGACGTCATGGTGGATCGGGGTGCGCGCATCGCGATCCTCGGACTCAACGGCGCGGGGAAGACGACGCTGCTACGCATCCTGGCCGGGCACGAAGAACAGAGCACCGGCCGGGTGGTTCGGGGCCCGGGGGCTCGGGTGGGGTACTACGCGCAGGAACACGAGACGTTGGACGGTGACCGCACGGTGTTGGAGAACCTGACCGACGCCGCCTCCCAACTCACGCACGGTGAAGCGCGGTTGGTGCTCGGCTCGTTCCTGTTCTCCGGCGACGACGTGGACAAACCGGCGCGGGTCCTCAGTGGTGGGGAGAAAACCCGACTGGCGTTGGCGACACTGGTGTGTTCGGACGCCAACGTGCTGCTGCTCGACGAGCCGACCAACAACCTCGACCCGGCCTCACGCACCGAGATCCTGCGCGCCATCGACACCTACCGCGGCGCGGTCGTACTGGTCACCCACGACGCCGGAGCCATCGACGCGCTCCGCCCGGACCGGGTACTGCTGCTCCCCGTCGGCGTCGAGGACCTGTGGAACGACGACTACCGCGACCTGGTCTCGCTCGCGTGAGACCGGATGTCCGTGGCGGGTGGGAGTCATCTCACCCACCACGGCGAACCACGCTGTGCGGACATCACCGCCACCGTCGTCTTCAGACGTCGTAGTCGACGACCACCGACTCCGACACCGGAAGCGACTGGCAGGTGAGTACGAAGCCTGCGTCTACTTCGGACTCCTCAAGGGCGAAGTTGCGCCGCATGTGCACTTTCCCCTCGACCACCTTGGCGCGGCAGGTGCCGCAGACACCACCTTTGCAGGCGAACGGCAGGTCCGGCCGCGTGCGTTGTGCCCCGTCGAGTACCGGTACGTTCCTCGGCAACGCCACGGTCGTCGAACGGCCGTCCAGCACGATCGTCACGTCACTGGTGTGCCCGTCGACCGGCGCGTCCTCGTGCCGAACAGGCTCCGGGGGAACGTCGTCGACGAAGAACAACTCCTGGTGGATCCTCTCGGCTGGTATTCCAGCGCCTCGGAGCTGCTCGCGCACGGTGGTGACCATGTCGAACGGGCCGCACAGCCACCAGTGGTCCACCCGCGCGAAGTCCCCCAGCACCGGCCGCAGTGCTGCCAACTTCTCCGCGTCCAGCCTGCCGGTGAACAGGTCCGCCTCACGTGGTTCGCGGGACAACACGTGCACCAATTCCAGCCGGTCCAGGTAGCGGTCCTTCAACTCGGCCAGCTCGTCGGCGAACATCACGGTGTCGGTGCGCCGGTTGCCGTACAGCAGGGTGACCGTGGTGGCAGGCTCACGCAGGACCGTGGCCGCGATCGATAACATCGGCGTGATCCCGGAGCCCGCCGCGATCAGCACATGGTGGCCCGGCACATCAGGGTCGGGACTGAAATTGCCGGTGGGCGTGCCCACCTCGATCGTGTCACCCGGCTGGACCTGCCGTACCAGCCAGGTGGAGAACAGCCCGCCCGGCACCTCGCGGACACCGATGCGCGGCGGTGCCCCCTCGGGCGCGCAGATCGAGTACGACCGTCGCTCGTCCCGGCCGTCGACCAGCCGCCGCACGGTCAGCGACTGTCCCGCCCGGAAGGCGTACGCCTGTGCCAGGTCGGCCGGGACGTCGAACGTGACGGCCACCGCGTCAGCGCACAGCCTGGTGACGTCCGCGACGGTGAGAGTGTGGAACTCCCCGCGCAGCCGGGGCTTCGTGATCGCGGTCAACTCTAGATCTCCTTGAGGTGTTCGAAAGGTTCGTGGCATGCGTGGCACCGGCGTAGTGCCTTGCATGCGGTGGCGCTGAAGCGCGACACCTCCTCGGTGTCCGTCGAACCACACTGTGGGCATCGCACGCGGGACACGGGTGGAGCCAACGTGAGCGGCACCGGACCCGTGCCGTGGCACCGCGCCCGGCCGGGCGGGGCGATCCCGGCCTCGGCGAGCTTGCGGCGGCCCTCCTCGGTGATCCAGTCGCTGGACCACGCGGGGCGCAGCACCGTGCGCACCTCGACCTTGGGATATCCGGCCCGCTGGAGAGCGTGCACGAGGTCGTCGCGCATCGTGTCGAGGGCGGGGCATCCGGTGTAGGTGGGGGTGATCGACACGATGATCGTGCCGTCCTCCTCCCATACCTCGCGCAACACGCCCAGGTCGGCCAACGTGAGCATCGGCAGTTCCGGATCGGTCACCGTCTCCGCCACCTGGCGGGCGGTTCGCACGGCGGTCACCATGTCGCGTCCGGGTGGGTGCGGGCGACGCTTTGCAACTCGGCCAGCAGGAAGCCCAGGGACTCGGTGTGCACGCCGTGTCGTCCGGTCCGGCCGGACACGCCGTCCCGGTCCGGCACGTCGGGCACCTGAAGCGTCGCCACCGAGCACACCCGCGCCAGCACGTCGTCGAACTCGGCGCGCACTTCCGCCGGGTCCACGCCGACCCCGGATTCGGCCATGTGCCGTTCGACCTCGTGCGTGGTGAACAGTTCCTCGACATAGGGCCAGACGTTCTCCAGCCCGGCCTGCATCCGCTCGCGGGAGAAGTCCGTGCCGTCGCCGAGACGCACGGCCCATTGGGCGGCGTGGTCGCGGTGGTAGGTGAGTTCCTTGACCCCTTTGTCCGCGACGGCGCCGAGCACCGGGTCACGCGAGGCACGCAGCCGCTGGAACAGCGCGAGCCGCCACGTGGAGAACACCAGCAGCACGGCGATCAGCTGGCCGAAGTCGCCACGCGGCAGTTCGGCGAGACGCACGTTGCGGAACTCGTGTTCGGGGCGGAAGAACGCGAGTTCGTCCTCTCCTCGACCGGTTCCGTCGGCCTTGCCCGCCCGGGTGAGCAGCAGGCGGGCTTGGCCGAGCAGGTCCAGTGCGATGTTGGCGAGCGCGACCTCCTCCTCCAGCTCGGGGGCGTTCGTGCACCACTCCTGCAACCGGTGCGAGAAGATCAACGCGTCGTCACCGAGCATGAGGCAGTACGCAGCCAGATCCTCACCGTCCACTCCGGAGGGAACAGAGGTGTCCACTCCTGACAGAGGATCGACGAACCCGGTTCCGAAGGCCCACCGGGAGTCGTCGCTTCCCACGCTGTCCGCCAATGCCTGATAAGCGTTGTCGAAAGCCACGGCACACCCCCTCACATGTGTGGGACGTTGTCGGGGATGTCGTAGAACGTCGGATGCCGGTACACCTTGTCGGCACTCGGTTCGAAGAACGGGTCCTTCTCGTCGGGGCTGGAGGCGGTGATGTCGGCCGCCTTGACCACCCAGATGCTGACCCCTTCGTTACGCCGGGTGTAGAGGTCGCGCGCGTGGTGCAGGGCCATCCGGTCGTCGGCGGCGCGCAGCGACCCGACGTGCACGTGGTTGAGGCCTCGTTTCCCGCGCACGAACACCTCGTACAGCGGCCATCTCTCGCTCATGCCGCCCTCCTGTTCGCCTGTTTCTCCGCGTGGGCCGCGGCCGCTTCCCGCACCCACGCCCCGTTGTCCTGAGCCGCGCGGCGCCGCGCGAGCCGCTGCGCGTTACACGGCCCCTGTCCCGCGAGAACGCGTTTGAACTCGGACCAGTCGATCTCGCCGAAGTCGTAGTGACCGCGGTCGGGGTTCCACCTCAGCTGCGGATCGGGCAGGGTCACGCCCAGTGCCTCGGCCTGCGGCACCGTCATGTCGACGAACTTCTGTCGGAGTTCGTCGTTGGTGTGGCGTTTGATCTTCCACGCCATCGACTGCGCTGTGTGCGGCGACTCGGCGTCGGGGGGCCCGAACATCATCAGCGACGGCCACCACCACCGGTCGGTGGCGTCCTGCACCATACGGCGTTGTTCCTCGGTGCCCCGCATCATCGTCATCAGCAGTTCGTAGCCCTGTCGCTGGTGGAACGACTCCTCCTTGCAGATGCGGATCATCGCCCGCGCGTACGGGCCGTAGCTGCTGCGGCACAGCGGTACCTGGTTGCAGATGGCCGCGCCGTCCACCAGCCAGCCGATCACGCCCACGTCGGCGAAGGTCAACGTCGGGTAGTTGAAGATCGACGAGTACTTCTGCCTGCCGGAGATCAGCTTCTCCGTCAGTTCCGTCCGGTCCGCGCCGAGAGTCTCGGCCGCCGAGTACAGATACAGCCCGTGTCCCGCCTCGTCCTGCACCTTGGCGAGCAGGATCGCCTTGCGCCGCAACGACGGCGCCCTGGTGATCCAGTTGCCCTCCGGCTGCATGCCGATGATCTCTGAGTGCGCGTGTTGCGCGATCATGCGGATCAACGTGGCGCGGTAGGCGTCGGGCATCCAGTCCCTCGGCTCGATACGCTGATCCTTGGCCAGGGTGCGTTCGAACTGCGCTTCGAGTGTCATCGAGGATTCTCCTTCGCGACGAGCGTGAGCACGTCGTACTTCGCCACCGACTCCCCGTGCTGGTTGGTGACGTCGGTGTCCCAGCGCACCTCGCCGTAGTCGGCGTTCTCGCGCGGGGTGATCTGCTTGGCCGTCAGCGTCACGGTCAGCTCGTCGCCCGGTTTGACCGGTGTCAGAAACCGCAGGTTCTCCAGCCCGTAGTTGGCCAGCACCGGCCCCGGTTCCGGCGACACGAACAGTCCGGCCGCGAACGACACCACCAGGTAGCCGTGCGCCACGATGCCGCCGAACAGCGGGTTGGCCTCCGCCGCTGCCTGGTCTGTGTGGGCGTAGAAGGTGTCGCCGGTGAACTCCGCGAAGTGCGCGACGTCGTCGGCGGTGACGGTGCGAGGGCCCGCGAGCACCGAGTCGCCGATCCTCAGTTCCGCCAACGACTTGCGGAACGGGTGCACGCCCTCCGACCTCGGCGCGCCGGTCACCCACCGGCCGCTGACGGCGGTCAGCACCGTCGGGCTGGCCTGCACGGCCGTGCGCTGCATGTGGTGCAGAACCGCTCGGATGCCACCCAGTTCCTCACCGCCGCCCGCCCGGCCGGGGCCACCGTGTACGAGCATCGGCAGCGGTGAACCGTGGCCTGTGGACTCCCGGGCGTTGTCGGTGTCGAGCACCAGCAGTCTGCCGTGCCACGGCGCCGCGCCGAGCACCACCTCGCGCGCGAAGTCGGCGTCACCGGTGACGACCGAACCGGCCAGACTGCCCTGTCCACGTGCGGCCAGTTCCACGACCTGCTCGACGGAGGTGTAGGGCAGCAGGGTCGACACCGGTCCGAACGCCTCCACCTCGTGCGGTTCGGCCCGCTCGGGATCGTCGGCTCGTAGCAGCACCGGGGACAGGAACGCGCCGCGCTGCGGATCGGCGTCGACGACGTCGACGTGGTCGGGGTCGCCGAACACGATCCGTCCCGCGTCCTGCAGCGCCTTCAGCGAACGGCGCACCTCCTCGCGTTGTTCGAGGCTGGCCAACGCCCCCATCCGGACCTCGGGGTCGGCCGGGTTGCCCACCGTGACCTTCGCCAAACGCTCGCTCACGGCCTGGGCGACGTCGTCCAGCAGTTCGGCGGGCACGAACGCGCGCCGGATCGCGGTGCACTTCTGCCCGGCCTTCA
>NZ_DAHVQP010000011.1:0-51212 GCF_027317685.1 Saccharomonospora sp. | reverse complement strand
GCCGGCGGTGGCCATGCTGACGACGTTCGACATCGACGAGTACGTCAGCCTCGCGCTCCGGTTCGGCGCGAACGGCTTCCTCCTCAAGGACATCGAACCCATCATGCTGGTGCGCGCCATCCGCGACCTCGCGCGCGGCGGCGCGGTGCTCGATCCCGGCGTGGCCGCGCGCATGGTGAACGCCCACCGCGACGGACAACGCGCCTCGGCGCCCGCACGCGAGCTCATCGCGTCGCTGTCGGAACGGGAACGGGAAGTCGTCACGCTCATCGGGCAAGGGCTGTCCAACGCCGAGATCGGTGGACGGTTGCACCTGTCCGAGGCCACGGTCAAGGGCTACGTCTCGGCGGTGCTGTCCAAGATCGGCGCGGCGAACCGGGTGCAGGCCGCGCTGCTCGCCTACCGGGGCGGATTGGTCGACTGACCCCGACCGGGCTGCCTCGTTAAGGACGGTCTCAGCTGCACGGGCCAGACTGGGACCCATGCGCATACTCGTTGTGGACGACGACCGAGCCGTCCGGGAGTCTCTGCGGCGCTCTCTGCAGTTCAACGGCTACCAGGTCGACCTCGCCAGCGACGGCGCGCAGGCCCTGGAGAAAGTGGCCACGGAACGTCCCGACGCCATGGTTCTCGACGTCATGATGCCCCGCCTCGACGGGCTGGAAGTGGCGCGTCGACTGCGTGGCGTCGGCGACGACTTGCCGATTCTCGTGTTGACCGCGCGCGACGCCGTGTCCGATCGGGTGGCCGGACTCGACGCCGGGGCCGACGACTACCTGCCCAAACCGTTCGCCCTGGAAGAACTGCTCGCCAGGCTGCGGGCCCTACTGCGCCGCGCGGGACAGGAAGACACGGGCGACGACACCGAGGTACTCGCCTTCGCCGACCTCACACTCAACCCCAACACGCGGGAGGTCACGCGCGGCGACCGCCAGATCAGACTCACGCGCACGGAGTTCTCCCTCCTCGAACTGTTCCTGACCTATCCGAAGCACGTGCTCGCCCGAAGCCGCATCCTCGAAGAGGTGTGGGGCTACGACTTCCCGACCTCCGGCAACGCCCTCGAGGTGTATGTCGGGTATCTGCGCCGCAAGACCGAGGCGGGAGGGGAACCACGCCTCATCCACACCGTGCGCGGCGTCGGCTACGTGCTTCGGGAGACACCACCGTGAGCGAGCCGCCCACCGAGAACACGGACCCGGACGAGCGCGGCACGCGACGCCGCTTCTCCCTGCGGGCGCGCGTGTCGCTGCTGGCGGCTTTCTGCGTCGCCTGCGCGGTCGCGCTCGTGTCGCTCGGCGCCTACATCACCGTGCACCGCAACCTGTACGTGGCGCTCGACGAGAACCTCATCAACCGGGCGGAAGCGGCCGTGGAAAGCCCGGCGGTGCAGACCCGCCTGCAGTCCATCCCCGGCGCGTTCCTGGTCAGCAGCGACATCCACATCGGGCTGCTCACCGCCAACGGCGAATTGATCTACCCCCGCGCGGGCACGCCACCACCATGGGGGGAACGTGAACTCTCCGTCGCCACGGGTATCAAGGAATCATCGCTGCGCACCGACTCCGCCACCGACATGCGTGTCATCGCCCTCCCCGCGGGCCACGGAGTCGCCATGGTGCTCGCACAGTCGTTGCAACCCACGAAACAAGCGTTGAACGAACTCGCACTGGTGCTGTTGTTCTTCGGTGGGGCAGGCATCCTGGTCGCGGCGGCCGCCGGCACCGCCGTGGCACGCGCTGGACTGCGGCCCGTGGAGAAACTGACGTCGGCCACCGAACGGGTCGCGCGCACCATGGACCTACGGCCGATCCCCGTCAGCGGCGACGACGAACTCGCGCGGCTGACACAGAGCTTCAACACCATGCTGCGAGCGGTCGAGGAATCGCAGGACCGGCAACGCCGACTCGTCGCCGACGCCGGACACGAGCTGCGCACCCCGCTGACATCGCTGCGCACCAACCTGGAACTGCTGCTCGCAGCCAGCAGACAAGGCGCGCCCACACTGTCCGAACGTGACCGCGCGGACATCGAGGCCGACATCCGAGCACAGTTGGACGAGGTGACACAACTCATCGGCGACCTGTCCGAACTGTCACGGGAAGACACAACGCGGGACGCCGCCGAACGCGTGGATCTCGTCGAAGTGGTCGAACGTGCCCTCGACCGAGCTCGGCGACGGACGAGCACCATCGAGTTCGACACCGAACTTCACCCGTGGGTCCTGGCCGGCGATCCCCACAGCCTCGAACGCGCCGTGCTGAATCTGTTGGACAACGCCATCAAGTTCTCACCGGAGGACTCGGTGGTGCGGGTCGTGTTGCGCCCGCTCGGGGACGGCACCGCCGTGATCGAGGTGTCCGACTCGGGCCCCGGCATCGCCGCCGAAGACCTACCCATGGTGTTCGACCGCTTCTACCGCTCGTCCGAGGCGCGCACGCTTCCCGGCTCGGGGCTCGGCCTGGCCATCGTCAAACAGGCCGCGGAACGGCACAGAGGCACGGTGTACGCCAACAACAAATCCGACGGCGGTGCGCTGATGGCGATTCGACTGCCCGGCATCCCCGGGTGAGAACACCGACACCCAATTGATCACTATGAGTATAGTGATTGATCACATAGAGTGTGATAGGTGGCGTAGGGTTCTGTGTCGTTGACGTGGTCGCGGGACGGAGTGGAACGGTGCTGGCGCGGCAACGACAGGCGGTCATCCTCGAGGAGACTCGACGCAGAGGCGCTGTGCGAGTCAGTGACCTCGTGGGGAAGTCGGGGGTCGCCGACATGACCGTCCGCCGTGACCTCGTCTTCCACAACGCCCACGGCATCGCCGAACAAGCCGGGCTCACGGTCCCGAACCTCATCGAAAGGGAAGCCACCGCCGCGACACTGTCCGAGATCGACCTGCTAGCCGGCGACGACAAGCTCGACGACCGGGCCTGCGAGGTGTTGTCCACGCACGTCGGGGAACTCGTGACCGTGTCCGCACGAAGTGGAGGGCGACGTTGAACAAGACGGTGCGACGCCTCGCCGACGGCCGGCGGATCACCTACTACGACGAGGATCCCCGCGCGCACGGCCGCACGGCGTCCGACACCAGAAACCTTCCCCACGTCACCGCCACCTCGGAGGTCCGCCGAGACCCGCTCACCGGCGAAGACGTGGTGATCGCCGCCCACCGCCAGACCCGCACCTACAAACCCCCGGCGGACCTGTGCCCCCTGTGCCCGACAGCGCCCGGCCGGCTGACCGAGGTGCCGGAACGCGATTACGACGTGGTGGTGTTCGACAACCGATTCCCCGCTTTCTCGGGAGGCACCGGGCACGCCGACGTCGTGTGCTTCACCAGCGACCACCACAGCTCGTTCGCCGAACTCAGTCCACGCCGCGTGCGCACTGTGCTGGAGGCACTCGCCGATCGCACGGCCGAACTGTCGACACGGGACGGGGTCGAACAAGTCTTCCCGTTTGAGAACAGAGGCGAGGAGATCGGCGTGACACTGCATCACCCCCACGGCCAGATCTACGCGTACCCGTTCGTGCCGCCACGCACCGAACGCATGCTCACGACCGCCCGCACCCACTACGCCGAGCACGGCACCCACGTCCTCGGCGACGTATTGGCGGACGAACACGCCGACCGGCGGAGGATCGTGGCGCAGGGTGAACACTGGACAGCGTTCGTGCCTCCCGCCGCGCGGTGGCCCGTGCACGTACTCGTCGTACCGCACCGACAGGTCGCCGACCTCACCGAACTGAGCACCCCGGAACGCGACGACTTCGCCGAGGTGTACCTGTCGGTGCTACGCCGCTGTGACGCCCTCTACGACCGCCCCCTGCCATATGTGGCGGGCTGGCACCAAGCCCCCGTGCACCGTGACCGTGACCTGGCATGGCTGCATCTCGAACTGTTCTCCATCCGGCGAGCGGAGGACAAGCTCAAATACCTCGCAGGTTCCGAGTCGGGCATGGCCGTGTGGATCAACGACAGCACACCTGAACAGATAGCCGATAAACTCAGGGCAGCCCGCTGAGAAATCCCATAACTCCCACAGACTGAACTCAGCATGCTTTCAGGACTCCGGACCATCATGGAGATATGACCGACAACGACCCCTCCGCACAGGACAGGCACACCCCGGAGTCGGGAACGCCTGAGCAGCCGAGTCCGGAAGCACACACCGGGTCGTCGGAACACGAGGACACCGGGCGGTACCAGGACGGTGGCCAGGAGACGAACGAGTTCCAATATCCGCCCCGAACCCCCGTCGGCGGTTATGGCCAAGGTGGGTATCCCACAGCGGCCCATCCCCAGCCCGGCTACGCCTCCTACCCGTACGTTCCCTCGCAGCCCTCCACGGGGCGTCGTGGGCTGCCGGGCAGGCTCGTCGCGGGCATCGCCTTGCTCGCCCTGCTCGTCGGTGGGGGAGCGGGCGCTGCGGCCGGTTATCTGGCAACGGACACGGCCAGGGAGCCGTCCGCGCCGAACGCGCTCGACCAGCCACCTCCCGCAAAACAGACCGGAAGCGCCCCCGAAGGCAGCGTCGAAGCCGTCGCCGAGAAACTCAAACCGAGCGTGGTGCAACTCCAGGTCGGGGGACTCGGCTCCTCCAACGAGGGTTCCGGCTTCATCATCAGCGAGGACGGTTACATCCTCACCAACAACCACGTGGTCGAGGCAGCGGCTCGTGGCGGACAGATCACCGTGGTGTTCCACAACGGTGAGGAATCCTCGGCCGAGATCGTGGGCCGCGACCCCACCACCGACATCGCCGTCGTCCGGGCCCAACGGGTCAGCGGCCTGACCACCGTCGAACTCGGGCGTTCCGACGACCTCCGCGTGGGAGAGTCCGTGGTCGCGATCGGATCCCCGTACGAACTCGCCGGCACCGTGACGGCCGGGATCGTCAGCTCGCTGAACCGCCCGGTGACCGCAGGCGGACAAGGCGATCAGACCACCGTCATGGACGCCATCCAGACCGACGCGGCCATCAACCCCGGTAACTCCGGCGGCCCGTTGGCCAACATGCAGGGCCAGGTCATCGGAATCAACTCGGCGATCTACAGCCCCTCGCAGGGCGGCAACGTCGGGATCGGTTTCGCCATCCCCATCGACCAGGCGCGCAGGACCGCCGACGAGATCATCGAGAACGGTCACGCCAACCAGACCTACATCGGAGCCACTGTCGGAAACGCTCCGAACGGTGGCGCGGTCATCGGAGACGTGGAGCCGGGCAGCCCAGCGGAACAGGCAGGCCTCGAATCGGGGAACGTGGTCGTGAAGATGGACGACCGGCGGATCGAGGACGCCAACGGGCTGGTCGCGGCCATCCGCACGAGGGCGCCCGGAGAGAAGACCACATTCACGCTCGCAGACGGCAGCACCGTCGAAGTCACGCTCGGCGGACAACCGGTGCGGGTCAACTAGGTGCCGTTCAGCTCCTCGTCGAGCCGCTCCAGGACCGGTGCCGGACACACACGTGCGGACGGTACCGGCGACGACAGAGTCCTCAACGATCGTCAGGAATGTCGGAAACGAGGGAGCGGGGCCACCTCCCCACACCGCCCATAGCGCACCGGGGAGGTGGCTTACGCGGACTTTCCGATCACTCTTCCGTTTGCGACGGGCACTACGGTGGTGCACATGGAACGCGATGCGCAGCGGCTGGGGCGAGCCCTCGTCGTGATAGTGGACGATCGAATGGCCCAGACAGAACTCGATGACGGCATGGGCCCGCTCGTGACCGAGCTGCTGGAAGAGGCGAACTTCATCGTCGACGGCATCGTGGTCGTTCGTGCGGATACCGTCGAGATCCGTAACGCACTGAACACGGCTGTCATCGGCGGGGTCGATTTGGTGATCACAGTCGGAGCCACGGGAGTGTCCCCGCGCGATGTCACCCCGGACGCCACGGCCGGTGTGCTCGACAGACCCGTGCCGGGCATCGCGGAGGCCTTGCGTTCGTCGGGATTGGCAGCGGGAGCACTCGACGCCGGTATCTCCCGGGGCCTCGTCGGCATCTCGGGTAGCACCTTGGTGGTAAATCTCGCCGGGTCGCGCGCGGCTGTCCGTGATGGCATGGCGACGCTGTCGGCCTTGGTGCCTCACGTCATCGACGAACTCTCCGGCCTCGACCAGTCGTAATCGTGAATGTGACGAGTGAGCACCCGATACCGATGAACCACAACGGCGGACAGAGCGGCAAGGACCGGCGTGAGTCGACGAAACGCCGCCGTCTCCTCGACGAGGTGTTCGGCGAAGTGCTTCCCGACACGACGCGGGACGAACGCCGACTCGGCTCGACCAACACACTGCCGGACGACTGGTACCGCGAGAACAGGCCGCCACACCACGACCGCTGACCCCGCCGGTCATCGGAGCGTCACGGTGATCGGGTGACCGAGCGCGGCAGCGGCCACACGGGGAGCCTGCTCGTCGGGCACGGCCACCAACACCAGTGGCGCGTCCTGCCGAGAGTGCGGGCCGCCGATCTGATCGGACTCCTGTTTCACCACGGTCACCACGGTGGCGCCCTCAGCGAGGACATGCGCTTGCTGCCTGTCCTCGCCCGGCGCCACGACGTCGACACGAGCGCCCGACCGCAACAGGTGCGTGACCTCGTCGTCGGCGAGCCGAAGAGGCACGGTGGTGGATCCAGGCGACCCGTTCCATTCGTCGGCGAATCGCACATCGGTCAGCGGCTCGCCCTCCCGCGCGGCGCCGACGAGCCTGCGACCCACCGCCTGGGCCGGCTCGGTGAGCACGCCAGCCGGGCGGAGCTCGGCGGGCGCCTCAGTCACGCGTACGTCGGCGTCGGACAGGGTGGAGCCGAGTGGAAGAGCCCTCGCCGCGACGAGAACGGGGACGTGCGGCTCACGGTCGGCTTCCGGCACGACCGCCAACACCGCGGCGACCAGGAACAGTGCCGCAGCGAGCGCACGCCGTAGTAGGAGAAGCGGATTCCCGCGCAGGCGAGACCGTAGCCACTTGAGCCGCTCGCGCCATCCACGTACACGCATGGTGTCCATACCGCTTCCCCCGTGTGTGCCAGAGCGCCGTGCGCGCCCTCTCGACGAGAGACGACGGTAGGAGCCACGCGCTCCGAGGGGAAACGACCGATGAGCGACCTGTGGACAACTCCGGGTCTGTGGATAACTCGCCGCCGCGGGTTGTGCTCGGCGGCGAGGTCGGACAGCTTTCGATCAGGACGCCGCGGAGGTGGAGGTGGTGCTGGAGCTGGACGACGAAGCGGACGAGCTGGAGCTCGACTCCGACTTGGCGGAACCCGAGTCCGACTTGGATTCACCGGACGAGCCGTTGCCGGAACCGTTGGACGACGACTTCGCCGACGTGGAACTCGACCCCGAGTCCGACCGGGAATCGGTGCGGTAGAAACCACTGCCCTTGAAAATCACGCCGACAGAGCCATAGAGCTTACGCAGTGGCCCTTGGCACTCGGGGCAGTCGGTCAGACTCGCGTCGGAGAACGACTGGACCACCTCGAACCGGTGGTCACACTCCTTGCAGGCGTACTGGTAGGTGGGCACGAAGACTCCTTCGAGGCTGTGGCACTCCAGACCTGGAACGCTCCTGATCTGGCACTCGATTGCCGAGAGTGCTAACGCAATTCTGCGTGATGGCATTCCGCCAGCGCAATCGAGGTCCGCCTCACACCTCTTCACCCTGTCCAGCGACCGGGAGTTCGATCACACCCCTGCCGGGAGTCAGCACCGAGTGCACACGCACATCATGCGGTTCGGCGGGCAACCGATCCACGAACTCGGTATCTCGGACCACAGCGACAAACCTGGCATCGGACGAGGCGAGCGCCAGCGACCTGTCGTAGTAGCCCGCGCCCTTGCCCAGCCGAACCCCTCGACGATCCACAGCCAACGCGGGCACGAGCACCATATCGGCTCTTGCGACGGCTTCCGGACCCAAGCGTGGCCCGGTCGGCTCCAACACCTGCGGAAACACACCCGCAGCCAACGACGAGGCACCCGTGTACTCGGCCCAATCCAGCG
Organism: Saccharomonospora sp.; assembly: GCF_027317685.1. Taxonomy (NCBI): domain Bacteria; kingdom Bacillati; phylum Actinomycetota; class Actinomycetes; order Pseudonocardiales; family Pseudonocardiaceae; genus Saccharomonospora; species Saccharomonospora sp. The sequence continues at coordinate 43,190 of NZ_DAHVQP010000011.1, read as the reverse complement.
GGCCGCGCTCGGCGGGGATCACGGGCAGCAGCACCGTGCTGCCCCGCTCACGCAACACGTCGAGCATCTTCCGCGAGCCCGGCTCGGCACCGAAAGGCACATAGCAACACACGGTATCCGCGTCGAGCTCACCGACAGCACGCGCCAACGCGACGGCTTCGGCCTCGCGCTCTTCCTGCGACAGAGCCACTCGACCGGCTTCCAACCGCCGCCGCCACGACATCTTGACACTCGCAGGGGGGTTGTCGTTGTCGGTATGTTCCACGAGACCAGGCTAGGCTTTGCGGCCATGACGGGCGCCACGAATGAGACCACGTTCCGGACCGCCATCGTGCCAGCCGCGGGGCTCGGCACGAGATTCCTACCGACCACAAAGGCAGTGCCGAAGGAGCTGCTTCCCGTCGTCGACACTCCGGGGATCGAACTGGTCGCGAGCGAAGCCGCCGAGGCGGGCGCGCAACGCATGGTGATCGTCACATCACCCGAGAAGAAGTCGGTCGTCGGCTACTTCGACAACAAGCCCGAGCTGGAAGCCACGCTCGAACGCAAGGGCAAGACCGACATGCTGGAAAAAGTCCGCCGAGCCCCGAACCTGCTCGAGGTACAGGTGGCGATCCAGGAAGAGGCGCTCGGCCTCGGCCACGCCGTCGCCCAGGCCGAACAGAATCTCGACGACGGCGACACCGCTGTGGCCGTTCTCCTACCCGACGATCTCGTGCTCCCCACCGGAGTGCTGTCCAAAATGGCGGAGGTGCGCGCCCGACACGGCGGCAGCGTGCTGTGCGCCTTCGACATCCCGAAAGAACACATCTCGCCGTACGGCGTGTTCGACGTGTCCGACACCGACGACGCCGACGTCAAACGAGTCCACGGTATGGTGGAAAAACCCACCCCGGAGGAAGCTCCCTCCACATACGCGGCGGCGGGCCGCTATCTACTCGATCGAGCGATTTTCGACGCACTACGTCGAATCGAGCCCGGATCCGGTGGGGAATTCCAACTCACCGACGCCGTCGCCCTCCTGATCTCCGAAGGCCACCCGGTCCACGTCGTGGTGCACCACGGCGGCCGGCACGACCTCGGCAACCCCGGTGGCTTCGTCCGCGCCACCGTGGACTTCGCACTGAACAACCCCGAGTACGGCCCCTCGCTCCGCGAGTGGCTGATCGAACGGATCGGCACCACCGACTGATGGCTGACACCGAATCGACCGTCGTTACGCACCCCAAAGCCCAGCTGCGGTCGGTCGAGGACCACCTCTCGCTGCTGCTCAAGGCGGCGGTGCGGCCGCGCCCCGTGCGGGTCGCGATCTCCGAGGCACAGGGGCTCCTCTGTGCCGAGGAGGTCGTCGCCGAACAGGCGCTGCCAGGATTCGACCAAGCCGCAGTGGATGGCTACGCCGTACGCAGCGTCGACGTGCGCACGGCCAACGAAGAACCCGTCGAGATGCCGGTCGTGGGCGAGATCCCGGCCGGTTCTCGGCAACCCCGCAGACTCCAACCCGGCCAAGCGGTGCGCGTGTGCACAGGAGCACCCCTGCCCACGCTCGCCGACGCCGTCATACCCCTGTCCGACACCGACGGCGGCACCGCCAAGGTCACCGTGCGGCGCGCCGTCCCCTCACACGGTTATGTGCGTAGAACCGGCGAGGACGTCCAAACCGGTGACGTGGCCGTGCGCAAAGGCGACACGATCGGATCGGCGCAGGTGGGGCTGCTCGCGGCCGTGGGGCGGTCGAAGGTGCTCGTGCATCCCAGACCACGAGTCTCGATCATCTCCGTGGGGGACGAGCTCGTGGACATCGACCGCACCCCGGCGGTCGGCCAGGTCTACGACGTCAACTCCTACGCCCTCGCCGCCGCGGCTCGAGACGCCGGCGCGGATGTGAGCAGAGTCGGCATCGTCCCACTCGACCCCAAACGACTGCGGGAGACCGTCGAGGGCAGGCTCCTCATGTCCGAGGTCATCGTCGTGGCCGGTGGTGCGGGAGGCAGCATCGGTGAGGAGGTGCAAGCCGCTCTCGCCGACCTCGGCGACATCGACACCACACGTGTGGCCATGCACCCCGGCTCCACACAGGCGTTCGGCAGGTTGGGGCCCGACGCCGTGCCGACCTTCCTCATCCCGGCCAACCCGCTGAGCGCGCTCGTGGTGTTCGAGGTGATGGTGCGGCCGCTGATCAGAGCGGCACGCGGCACGCGACACCCACACCGGAGGATGGTGGAAGCGCGGCTGCTCTCCCCGATCACGTCGACACAAGGACGTCGTGGCTACCTCCGCGGGCAGCTACTGCGGGACGAGAGCAACGGCGAGTACCTCGTGCAGCCCCTCGGAACCGCCGGCGCGCACCTGCTCACCTCGTTGGCCGAGGCGAACTGTCTGATCCAAGTCGACGAGGAACTGACGGAAGTCGCCGCGGGCGAGCAGGTCAAGGTGGCATTCCTCGCGCAACGTGTGTGACAGGCTGTGGTGATGTCGACCGGACACGACGCAGTCTCTGTCGCGGAGCCGCAGCGTCCCGGTTGGCCGGCCAAGTTGGGACCGATCGTGGTCCCCGCGGGCACGGTGCGTCTGCGGCCCGTCCGGCTGCGCGACGCCCAGGACTGGAGTCGTATCCGCCTGCGCGACCGCGAATACCTCGAACGCTGGGAACCCACACAAACAGGCGACTGGACCGAACGCAACGCTGCATGGGCGTGGTTCTCCCAGTGGTCCACACTGCGAAGACTGGCGAAACACGGCCAGTGCCTCCCGTTCGCCATCACGGTCGATGACGAGTTCGCGGGACAGATCACGATCGGTAACATCGTCAGGGCGTCGCTGCGTTCCGCGTGGGTCGGCTACTGGGTGTCGTCCACGCTCACGGGGGGCGGCGTGGCCACGGCGGCAGTCGCGTTGGCGACCGACCACGCGTTCACACAGGCGGGACTGCACCGGCTCGAAGCCACGGTGCGCCCTGAGAACGTGGCCAGCCTCCGCGTCCTCGGCAAGGTGGGCTACCGCAAAGAGGGACTGTTCCTCCGATATCTCGATGTCCAGGGAGCATGGCGAGATCACCTCTGCTACGCCATCACAGCGGAGGAAATCGGAGACGGACTCGTCACACGACTCGTTGACTCCGGTCGGGCGACCCTGCCTGAGCAGCGTTAACTCACGGTGAAACGTGCTACAGCGAGGCGAGCGAGTCGAAAAACCATCCGGCGAGTCTCCGCGTTTTCTGTTACTCCTGTGACTAGCGTGACGATAGTCGGTATGAGTACGGGGCGAGGGCCAGGACTCCGGTTGTGCCATCCACGGCAGTGGCAGTACTGGCAGTGCTGGTCGGGGGAGGTGACGGGAGATGCCCAGCTCTTTGATCATTGTGGGGCTCGCTGCGGCATGGCTTGCCGTCCTCGTTCCCATGGTCGCGCGTAAGCGCCAGGTCATCACGCAGACCAACGATGCGGCATTGGCCGCGCGGGTCGTGCGTAGCGGGAGTGCGCACAGTGTGTCGAACGGCGAGTTCGAACGGGGGGACACCGATGCGCTGAACGACGGGGAATTGATCGACGCGGACGACGAGGACATGCGGGACGAGCGGGGCGTCTACGACGAGCCGGAGACCACACACGACGACATCTACAGTGACGAACACGACACTTACAGCGACGATCACCGTGACGCCGAGGACAGCGAGTTCGACGAATACCCGTCGAGGCGCGCGCCGGTGACCGAAGAGCGTCCTATGCGTCGTTACCGACCGGGACGTGGCGGATTCGATCCCGAGGCCGCGGCGATGGCTGCCAAAGCGAAGTACGCCTTCCGGCAGAGGGCTGTCTTGGTGCTCCTGCTGGCCGTCGTCACCACGGCCATCGCGGCCGGCTTCGTACTTCCCGTGCTGTGGTGGGTGCACGGCGTCGCGGACGTCCTGCTCGCAGGCTACCTCGTCTACCTGCGTCGACAGGTTCGGATCGAGGAAGAGATCCGACAGCGCAGGCTCGCTCGCCTGCGTGCCGCGTCGCGACGAGCTCCTCGTAGACCAGACCCGCTCGCGGACATCGAAGTGCTGAAGAACGAGCCCGGCGACGTGGTCGGTGCCGAACGCAAGCCGATGCCCACTACACGTGTCCGTAGGCAGGCCGTCGTCGTCGACCTGGAGGACGAGGACCCTGCGTTTCACGAGCTCGACGACCCCAGTCGGTACTCGTACCGACGTGCCGCGGGCGAATAAGGCACCCCCTCGCTCGGTGGGTGTGGTGAGCTTGCTATGCTCACCGAGCAACCAACAAGGGGCTGTAGCGCAGTTGGTAGCGCGTCTCGTTCGCAACGAGAAGGTCAGGGGTTCGATTCCCCTCAGCTCCACTCTAGGGTGCCACACCCTCACAAGTCGTCATATCGAAGACCACCCGCTCGGCGGGTGGTCTTTTTGCTGTCAGGACTACGCAGTCCGTAACGGACCCGGGTCGGCTGCGACTCAGCTCGACCAGACAAGAGCGATCTCATCGACAACACGTGCCGCCTGTGCGTACCCAGCCTTCGCGGCTCCCGCCCGCCGTGCCGGCTTGAGCATCTGCGGCATCGAGCGACCGACCTGCGGACGCGCCTCAGAATCGGGTGCGACGTGGACAACCTGAGACTGCTTCCGCAACTCGGCGACCTCTTCCACGGGCGAACCCATCGCATCACCACCACCTTCAACGGGAGTGAGCACCACGATCCTCTCGTAGCCCTCCGCAAGGTCGGCATTGGACGGAGAACGCAACCCACTGTCGATGAAGCGGCCGTCGCCGATAGTGGACGGTGGGCGCACGCACGGAGACGCGTAGCTCGCGGCGACCGCGGCCACCAGATCGACGCCACTTCCCTTGTCGAACACCATGAATTCGCCGGTTTCCGCATTGACCGCGGTGACCCGCAGGCGTCGGTCGAGCCAGTCGTCGACGCCACCGAGCCACGCCGCGACGGTCTTGCGCCGCACGGCCTCGGTCTCGGTCCGTGCCGCGAGTGCAAGCTCGCCGATGCGCCTGCGCGCGTCCGTAGGGTCACTTGCGCGAAATCCGGCGAGACCGATTCGCACCAGATTGCGCAGCCCGATCCTCCCCACCTTCTCTCCCCTCACACCTTCCAGCTCATTGCGATAGCGCGCGTAGAGATCGATGCCACCGAGTAACTGGGCGCCGACCACCGCTCCAGTGGAGGTTCCGATCACCAGGTCGGCGGACCCGAGATCCACACCGCGCTCGGCGAGCCCTGCCAGTAAACCCAGTTCCCAAGCGATCCCGGTGATGCCGCCCGCTCCCAACACGAGTGTCTTGTCGTTATTCGTCACGAACCCTCCGCAATCAGGGCGATGATCGCTGCGCGGTAGCGTAGCGATCCGGACGCGATGCGCGTGCTCACGCGCCCCGGTGTGTTCGAGCTTCTCCCGGATGTTCGGGGCGACAGCACCGGTTCGGCCGTTGAAGCGGGCTGTTCGAGGCCGGACCCGCTTCAGCCTTCGAAAACGGTCCATGCGAACGGTCGAGAGACACGACCACGTGAGGTTGCGGCGGCTGAGTAATATTCGAAGCGACTCCCAGTACTAGCGGAACGAACGAGTCGTCGGTGGCACCGAAGAGTCGTCGATTCTGCCGCTCCACCGAGCCTCGATCACTTCCACGCATTGTGCCATTTCCTCGACCGTGCGAAAGTAGAAATACGCGAACGGTACCATTCGTGCATTCTTTCACTATTTTCGGGTACTGTGGTGGGTGTGGTGTTCGGCTAGGGTCGATGGCATGGGTGAATTGCTGGGGGAGAAGTCGATTGCCCGTATTCGACGATTAGAACAACGTATTTCCCGACTCCAGTCATTGCAGCTGGAGGAGATCTCTGCTTATTACGAACGCCGTGGCCGCGCGGAGGACGTCGCCGCTGAGCTGGCTCTAACTCTGGCTGTCGGAGAGAACGCGGCGCGGAAGAGACTGGCGCTCGCCAAGGCCTTGACCCACCGACTGCCGAACACGCTAGCCGCTATGCGACGAGGTGAAATCGACGCGTACAAAGCGTCCAAAGTCGCCGAACCGACGGCCGTGCTCTCGGACGAGAAGGCCGCGTACGTCGACGTCCTGGTGGCTGACAAACTCGTCAACCGCGAGCCTTCCCGCATTCGTCGGCTCGTGAACCGAGTAGTGCACCGTGTCGACCCGGAAGGCGCCGAAGACAGAGCACGCCGACGACGTGCACAACGACGTGTGGAACTCATTCACGGCGATCACGGAATAGCCACTCTGCTCGCCGACCTCCCCGCAGAAGTGGCGAGTGCCGCCTACACGCGCATCGACCGAGAAGCACAGGCCCTGCGACGTAGCGGGGAAAACCGCACGACCGATCAACTCAGGGCCGACGTGCTCGCCGACATCCTCCTGGAAAAACACGGGAACCCCCTCGGCCCGGCGAAGGCGGAGGTATACGTCCATGTCGACCTCACAACCCTGATGGGTCTTCGGAACGAACCCGGCGAGCTCGCGGGACACGGACCCATCCCGGCTTCGGTGGCCCGACAGATCGCGTATGACAACGGCTCGACATGGCGGCGCATCGTGACCGACCCACTCACCGGGGCACCGATCGACGCAGGACGTGAACGGTACCGACCTCCCGCGGTGACCGATGAGTTCACACGTGTGCGTGACCGTGAATGCCGATTCCCGGGTTGCCACAGGCCAAGCCAATTCACCGATCTCGACCACAGCGTGGAGTGGAATCGTCACGGGCCCACGAACCCGGACAATCTCGTGGGACTCTGCCGGCGCCATCACCGCCTCAAGGACGTGCCCGGATGGAAGTATCTTTTTGACCCACAGTCGCAACGACTCGACGTGACCACGCCGTCCGGTCACATGCGGAGCAGCTTTCCGGAACCCCGGGACTGAACGACGACGGTGGTCAGGCGCGCAGCTACCGCTCGGCTCCGGACAACCACTGGCCGGCGTGGTGCACCTCACGGCCGAGTCAGGCAGGTGGCAGATATCACGGCGAAACCGCCCCAAGGTGATATTCGCCGTCTTGCCCTGTCGGTCGTCGCGATGTTTCGTTGAGCTTAACGAATTGTTTGTTTGACGAGCTGGGTACTGGAGGCAGGCGTGCCAATACACGAACGGCTTGAGAGCGTCTACGCGGAGGTTCTTGCGCGGAACCCCGGCGAAACCGAATTCCACCAGGCCGTGCGTGAGGTGCTGGAGAGTATCGGACCTGCCGTGGGTAAGCACCCTCAGTACGCGGACGCAAAGATCGTTTCCCGGATCTGCGAGCCGGAACGTCAGATCATCTTCCGGGTCCCGTGGGAGGACGACTCGGGCGAGATCCACATCAACCGTGGATTCCGTATGGAGTTCAACAGCGCACTCGGGCCCTACAAGGGAGGACTGCGCTTTCACCCGTCGGTGTACTTGGGGATCATCAAGTTCCTCGGTTTCGAACAGGTCTTCAAGAACGCTCTGACCGGCCTGCCCATCGGCGGCGGCAAAGGTGGATCGGACTTCGACCCGAAGGGCAAGTCCGACCGTGAGATCATGCGCTTCTGTCAAAGCTTCATGACGGAGCTCCATCGCCACATCGGTGAGTACACCGACGTACCCGCCGGTGATACCGGCGTCGGCAGCAGGGAGATCGGTTACCTGTTCGGGCAGTACAAGCGCATCACCAACCGTTACGAATCCGGTGTGCTGACCGGTAAGGGACTGATCTACGGCGGAGCCCGCGTACGTACCGAGGCCACCGGGTATGGAACCGCGTTCTTCGTCAACGAGATGCTCGCCGCACGAGGCGACTCGTTCGCGGGCAAGACCGTGGTGGTTTCCGGGTCCGGCAACGTCGCGATCTATGCCATCGAGAAAGTGCACCAGCTCGGCGGGCGGGTCGTGGCGTGCTCTGACTCAAGCGGCTATGTGGTCGACGAAAAAGGCATCGACGTCAAACTACTCAGGGAGGTCAAAGAAAACCGTCGGGAGCGCATCTCCGTATACGCTGACCTCGCAAAGCATGCACGGTACGTGAAAGGGCAGCAGGTATGGGAAGTGCCGTGTGACATCGCCATGCCGTGCGCTACGCAGAACGAGATCACCGGTAAGGAAGCCGAGCAACTGATCCGCAACGGCTGCAAAGTGGTCGCTGAGGGCGCAAACATGCCCACCACGCCTGAAGCTGTGCGCCTGTTCCAGGAAGCCGGGGTGGCATTCGGCCCCGGTAAAGCAGCGAACGCGGGCGGCGTAGCGACTTCGGCGCTCGAAATGCAACAGAATGCGTCGCGTGACTCGTGGTCTTTCGAATACACCGAAGACCGGCTCGAGGACATCATGCGCGACATCCACACCCGCTGCATAGAGACAGCCGAGGAATACGGCATGCCCGGCAACTACGTCGCGGGTGCGAACATCGCCGCCTACACGAGGGTGGCTGACGCGATGCTGGCTCTCGGCCTCATCTGAGTGTGACCGTCAACTAATAACGTACTGTCATGAGTGCGGCAGGTTCGCGGCAACGGCGCCTGCGAGCTGCTGTGCCACAGCACACGGGTTTCCTTCACCCGAGTGGAAATAGAAAACATTCACGTCCTCGCTACGCTCGTCATCAATGTGATGATGCGTCCACGTGATCAAACAATAGTCTTCGGAATCACTTACGGCACGCGCTGAGATGCCGTCGAACTCCAACGGTTCGGCATCCTCCGCAGGGGGTGGCCGGGAAAGCCCGGCGCGACACGAACGCGGACGCTGCGGTTGCCGTCCCATTCACAGCCGTGCAAGCCAGACGCTGTTGACGTAGGACCGAGCAGGTCGCGCGTGGTTTCCTCGGCAAGGAGCAGGCACGTGTCGATGCCGAGTGCACTGTTCGTTGGAAGATCACGCAAGACACTGTCATCGCGGAGTCGTTCCAACGCTGTGTCAAGGGCAGCTCTCGGGCCCTTGCATGAAGAAGACGTGGAATCACTGACACTGACGGCGAATTGTGGGTTGTCGGACAGTTGAACCGACGCCTCGCAGCCACCGTGAACAGCAGTGAGCCGAGGGAGAACACGTCGCTGGCCGGCGTGATGTTGCCGCCGACATAGAATATGGCGAGCCGATGAGTGCGTTGGTGGCCGTGAGACCCGACCCGTCGGGTGCGGCGGCCAACAGTACGCGGCCATGCCGCCTTCGCCGAGGGAGCCGAGTACGCGATAGGGGCCGATCTGTGGCGGGTCGTCGGCCGCGAGTGGGTCCCACGGCCGACGACGAATCAGACGACACCGATGGCTTTACGTACCGACGACAGCACCCTGCTCGCGCGTTCCCTTGCCCGTTCGGCGCCGCGTGCGAGGACGTCGTCGAGTTCGCTGCCGGGTTCCATGTACGCGTTGTACTTCTCGCGCATGGGCGCGAGTTCGGAATTCAGTACCTCGAACAGGATGTTCTTCAGCTCGCCCCAGCCCATGCCGCCTTCCTGGAGGCGTTTGCGGGTGTCGGCGACGACGTCCGCGGCGGAGGCGGGTGTGAACTGTTCGAGGATCTGGAAGACCGCCGAGCTGTCCGGGTCCTTCGGTTCCTCCACCGGGGTGCTGTCGGTGGGGATGCGGCGGACGAGCTTTTTGAGTTTGTTCTCCGGCAGGAACAGCGGGATGGTGTTGTCGTACGACTTGCTCATCTTGCGGCCGTCGAGGCCGGGGAGCACGTCGCCGGTGCCGGTTTCCGGAATGATGGCCTGCGGGATCTTGAAGCTGTAGCTGTCGCCGTAGAGGTGGTTGAAGCTGCCCGCGATGTCGGCGGCGTATTCGACGTGTTGCACCTGGTCCTTGCCCACGGGCACCACGTCGGTCTCCATGATGAGGATGTCGACGGCCATGAGGATGGGGTAGTTGTACAGCCCCATGTTGATGCCGACGTCGGGGTCCTCACCGGCTTCGACGTTGCGGTCGCGCGCGGCTTTGTAGGCGTGAGCGCGGTTCATGAGGCCCTTGCCGGTGACGCATGAGAGGACCCAGTTGAGTTCGAATACCTCGGGGATGTCCGACTGCACGTAGAAGGTCGTGCGTGCCGGGTCGAGACCCGCGGCGAGCCATGACGCGGCCACTGAACGCGAGTAGTGCTTGAGCAGTTGGGGGTCGCGGATGCTCGTCAGCGCGTGGTAGTCGGCGATGAAGTACAGGGAGTCGTACTGTTCGGCCAACCGCAGCGCCGGACGGATCGCGCCCACCAGGTTGCCCAGGTGGACTTCTCCGGACGGTTTGATGCCGGTCAAGGAAACCTTGGCTGCGGGTTCTGACATGCGGCCATCCTAGCTCCGCGTCGTCGGCGGCCGGTTACGGAACCCACGCCGGTTGTCATCGTGAACCGGCGTGAACCGGCGTGAACCGGCGCGGTGGATCGGCGGCGTGGATCTGTGCGGCACTGTGTCGGGCGTGAGCGCGATTATGCTTCGTGGGGTGGCGGAGCACATGACGCCGGAGCAGTTCCGGGTTTACGGCAAGCAGGTCGTCGATTGGATCGCCGACTATCTGGCCACGGTCGAGTCGCATCCGGTGCGGTCGAGGGTGTCGCCCGGCGCGGTGCGGGAGGCGTTGCCGAAGCACCCACCGGAGAGGGGGGAACCGTTCGACGCCGTGCTCGCCGATCTTGACCGCGTCGTCCTGCCCGGCGCGACCCATTGGCAGCATCCGAGTTTCTTCGGCTATTTCCCGGCCAACGCCAGCGGGCCCGCCGTGCTCGGTGACCTGTTGTCGTCCGGTCTGGGCGTGCAGGGGATGTTGTGGGCGACCAGCCCGGCGTGTACGGAGTTGGAGACGCTGGTCGTCGACTGGTTGGTGGAGTTGCTCGACCTGCCCGCCCGGTTCCGCACCGATGCGAGTGGTGGCGGTGTCATCCAGGATTCGGCGTCCAGCGCCGCCGTGGTCGCGGTCCTCGCGGCGCGGCAGCGCGCCGGTGAAGGGGCCCACACGCTGTATGTGTCGTCGCAGACGCATTCGTCGTTGGAGAAGGCCGCGCGGGTGACTGGGTGGGTGTCGAGAACGTGCGTGTCGTCGACGTGGACCCGGACACGCTCGCCATGGACCCGGCGCATCTGGACGAGTTGATCGCCGAAGACGTGGAGGCCGGGTTCGTGCCCACGATGGTGTGCGCCACGATCGGGACCACGTCCACCACGGCCGTCGACCCGGTGCGCAGGATCGGCGAGATCTGCCGGGCGCGGGGTGTGTGGCTGCATGTCGACGCGGCTTACGCGGGTGTGGCGGCGGTGTGTCCGGAACTGCGGTGGATCAACGACGGGGTGGCCGACTACGCCGACTCGTATGTCACCAATCCGCACAAGTGGTTGCTCACGAACTTCGATTGTTCGGTGTTGTGGCTGGGGGATTGTGAGCCCATGGTCGAGGCGTTGTCGATCCTTCCCGAGTACCTGCGCAACACCGCCACCAGTTCCGGTGAGGTCATCGACTACCGCGGCTGGCAGGTTCCACTCGGTCGCCGGTTCCGGGCGTTGAAGTTGTGGTCGGTGATCCGTTGGTACGGCGCCGAGGGGCTGCGCGCGCACGTGCGCGACGGTATCGAACTCGCCGACGTCGTCGCGGCGTCGGTGGAGGCCGATCCGCGGTTCGAACTGTGACCGCACCATCCGTTCGGTCTCGTGTGTTTTCCGGCCGGTTTGGCCTTCTTCGTCCACGGAGGAGGCGAACGCGGCCACGATGGTGTTGCTGGAGCGGCTCAACGACTCCGGCGCGCTGTTCTTGAGCCACACGAAAGTGGGCGAGCACGTGTTGTTACGCATGGCCGTCGGGGCGCCCAGCACGCGGCGGGCCCACGTGGAGGCCGCATGGCAGCGCATCTCGGACGAGTACGATGCGGTGCGCGCCGACGTCGAGTCGCGGTTGCCGTGAGGCCGACGTCTCGGTGCCGCCGGCCCCACGGTCGTCACGCGCTGGACGTCACGATTCCCACGGAACCTGCGGTGAGCGATAGAAGTCGACGCCGCGTGCCTCCCAGCGTGGTGCCTGCTGGCCGAGCCGTTCGCTGAACGATGTCCAGTCGTGTGCCTGCTGCGGTGACCAGCCGAGTTCGGCGATGGCGGCGAGCCTCGGGAACGCCATGTACTCGATGTGGTCGAGTGAGCGCAGCGTTTCCGACCACAGCGGCGCCTCGACGCCCAAAACGGCGTCCTCGCCGACGCCGTTGACGTAGTCGGCGGGGTCCCAGCCGTAGGCGTCGCGGACCTCGATGTAGGCCGCCCAGGACAGGCCGAGTGGCGTGTCCTCGTCGTACTTCATGTCGAGGTACGCCTTGTTGGCGGGTGACATGATCACTCGGTGGCCGCGTTCGACGGCGTCGGCGATCTCGTCGTGGTCGGTCGTGGTGTGCCAGTACTGGGCGATGGTGTCGGTCGAGGGTTCGGCCGCCACGATCTCGTTCCAGCCGAGCGGCTGTTTGCCGTACTTCTGGACGATCGGCACCGCTCGTTGCATGAAAGCGCGGTAGTCCTCGGCCGAGGTCTCGTGTGCCTCGTCGCCGCCGATGTGCAGGTACGGTCCGGGGGTCAGTTCCGCGATCTCACGGATGACGTCGTCCACGAACTCGTAGGTGATCTCCTTGTCGATGCACAGGGAGCTGTATCCGACGGCCATGTCGGTGCGTGGGGGCGAAGCGACACCGTCGCAGTTCAGTTCCGCGTACGTCGAGAGGGCGGAGTTGGTGTGTCCCGGCATGTCGATCTCCGGGACGATGGTGATGTGTCGGTCGGCGGCGTAGGCGACGATGTCGCGATAGTCGTCCTTGGTGAGGTAGCCGCCGCCGACGCCGTCCACGCCGGTGCCGGGGCCGCCGCCCACCGTGGCGAGCTCGGGCCAGCTGTCGATCTCGATGCGCCAGCCCTGGTCGTCCGTCAGGTGGATGTGAAAGTAGTTGATCTTGTAGCGTGCGAGTTCGTCGATGTAGGACTTGATCTCGTCGGGTGTGTGGAAGTGCCGCGCGATGTCGAGCATGGCGCTGCGGTACTCGAATCGCGGGTGGTCGACGATGCTGCCGCCGGCCACGGTCCACGTCTCGTGCTGGCGCGTGTCGGACTCGATCGCGGCGGGCAGCAGTTGCCGCAGTGTCTGTGTGCCGGCGAAGAGGCCCGCGGGTTCGTTGGCGCGGATGGTGACACCTCTGTCGGTGACGTCCAGCCGGTAGCCCTCGGACCCCAGTTCGTCGCCCACGTCGTCGAGCAACAGCGAAATACCGCCGGCGCTGTTCCCGTGGGCGGGTACCACCGGCAGCGGATAACCGGTCGCGGGTCGTAGCGTGCCGGCGAGCTGTCGGCCGATGGCGCGGGCCTCGGCCGATCGCGGTTCCGTGCGGATGAGTGTTCCCGGCCCGAGCCGGTAGTCGGCGTCCGAGTCGGGCGTGACTTCGACGGGTGCGGGGATGACGTCGCCGAGGCCGATGTCGGACGGTGTGGTCTGGGGGGACGGTTCCGCCGCCGCGGGTGCCGTCGACACCGCCAGTGCCGTGGTGCATGCCACGGCGGCGGCGAGTATCGCTTTCGTTCCGGATCTGCGCACGAGCACCTCCGTTGACTCAAGGGCACCTACAGGTTCAGACCACCCACTGGTCCAGACAACCACCGTTCGAGTGAGGGGCTCGGACTTGTCGGCCACGACCGTTCGTCGTGGCCGGCGTCTTAGCTGTCATCGCTGAGCCCGCAGCACGTCCTTGAGTCGCTCCAGCACCTCCGGGTCCTCGATCGTCGACGGCACCGCCTCGTCGCGGCCGTCGGCGAGGGCCCGCATCGTCTTGCGCAGCACCTTGCCCGAGCGTGTCTTCGGCAACGCGTCCACCACGGTGACGTCCCGGAAGGCCGCGACCGGCCCGATCTCGGCGCGGACCGCGGCCACCAGTTCGTCGCGCAACTCCTCCTCCGTGACGTCCACGCCCGTCTTGAGCACCACGAATCCCCGAGGCAGCTGTCCCTTGAGCGCGTCGTGCACGCCGATCACCGCGCATTCGGCCACCGCGGGATGTGCGGCCAGTACCGCTTCCATCGCTCCCGTGGACAGTCGGTGGCCCGCGACGTTGATGACGTCGTCGGTGCGTCCCATGACGAAGACGTAGCCGTCGGAGTCGACGTAACCCGAGTCGCCGGTGAGGTAGTGGCCTTCGTAGCGCGACAGGTACGCGTCGACGTAGCGGTCGTCGTCGCCCCACAGTGTGGAGAGCGCACCCGGCGGCAGGGGGAGTCGCACGGCGATCGCGCCCTCCTGGCCCGCGGGTCGTTCCTCGCCGGACTGATCCAGCACCCGCACGTCCCAACCCGGCATGGGCACGGTGGCCGAGCCGGGTTTCAGCGGCAGCGGTTCGAGCCCCCGAGGGTTCGCGGCGATGGCCCAGCCCGTCTCCGTCTGCCACCAGTGGTCGACCACCGGCACGCCCAGTCGTTCGGTCGCCCAGTGGTACGTCTGCGGATCCGTTCGCTCCCCGGCCAGGAACAGGGTGTGAAGCCGGCTGAGGTCGTAGCGCGCCATTTCGGCGCCGTCGGGATCGACTCGTTTGATGGCTCGCATGGCCGTGGGCGCGGTGAACAACGTACGCACGCCGTACTCGGACACCACGCGCCAGAACGCGCCCGCGTCGGGTGTGCCCACCGGTTTCCCCTCGTACAGCACCGACGTTGCCCCCACCAGCAGTGGCGCGTACACGATGTAGGAGTGGCCCACCACCCAGCCGACGTCGGACGCCGTCCACCACACGTCGCCGGGGCCGATGTCGTAGATGCCCGCCATCGACCACGCCAACGCGACTGCGTGCCCGCCGGTGTCGCGCACCACGCCTTTCGGCCTGCCGGTGGTGCCGGATGTGTAGAGGACGTAGAGCGGATCGGTGGCGGCCACCGGAACGGGGTCGGCGGGACGCGCGGTCGCCACGAGGTCGGCCCAGTCGGTCTCCCCGTCGCGCAGTTCGGTGCGCGCCGTGTTCCGCTGGAGCACCACGACGTGCTCGGGCCGGTGGGTGGTGTCCGCCAGCGCTTTCCGCACGATCGGCAGGTATTCCACGATGCGTGACGGTTCGACACCGCACGACGCCGCGACCACGACCTTCGGGCGGGCGTCGTCGATGCGCGTGGCGAGTTCCCTCGGGGCGAACCCGCCGAACACCACGGAATGCACCGCGCCCAGCCGGGCGCAGGCGAGCATGGCGACGACCGCCTCCGGCACCATGGGTAGGTAGAGGACGACGCGGTCGCCCTTACCGACGCCCAGCGAGCGCAGTGCGCCCGCGAACGTCGCCACCTCGTCGCGCAGCTCGCGGTAGGTGTAACGGTGTTTCGAACCGGTGACCGGGGAGTCCCAGATCAGCGCGTCCTGCTCGCCCCGGCCCGCGTCGACGTGCCGGTCGAGCGCGTTGTACGCCGTGTTGAGCTCCCCGTCGGGAAACCACTGGTACAGCGGTGCGGCCGAGTCGTCGAGCGCCCGGGTGGGGCGCCGGGTCCAGTCGATCGCCCGCGCGGCTTCCAACCAGAAACCATCCGGGTCGTCCAGACTGCGTCGATACTGTTCGGCGTACGTGCTCGTGCTGGGCGCCTCCTGGGCCGTGCCGGCGTCGCCCGGGTGGTTCGTGCCGCCCATGTCGTCCATGTCATCCATGCCGTCCATGCCGTCCATGCCGCTGCCTCCTCCACGTCGAGGGTGTGCGTGCTGACGGTAGAACCGGCCGGTACGGCACACCAGTGTCCGAAGGTTCACAAGCGGCCGGTCAGCCAGCGGATCGGGTGGCGGATGGCGCACAACGCGTTCGCCATTCGCAGCACTTTGCGGGCCGCCGCCGTGTTCTCGTCATGGGAACCGAAGACCCGCTCCATGTCGGCGTGAACCTCGCTGGCCAGCTCCCTGGCCTGGCGCACGTGGAACTCGCCCAGCTCGCACAATGCGAGGAGAAGCCGGCTCCACATAACCACAAAGTGATCGCGAGGGAACACGCCGACGGTGTCGTCGAGCAGTTCGGTCGCCGCTGCGTGAGTCCGCTCGAGGTCGTCGGCGGCGAACATCGCCATGCAATGTAGGTAGCGTAGGAGGAGAACGTCGGGATCGGTGACGCTGTACGCGGACAACAGTCGCGGCAGCACCTCGTCGAGCAGCTCGCGCGCGCGGTGCCATTCCTTCTGGAAGAAGAGGGCCATCGCCAGCAGTCCGCGCAGGAACGCCAACCACGGCTCGTCGTCCCTGCCGCAAGCGCGGCGGCAGTCGTCGATCACTTCTTCGAGTAGCCCGATGCCCCCTGCGGGGTCCCCGGCGATGGCCTGGAGCACCCCGAAGCTTGCCCTGGTGAAATAGGACAGTGGGTTATCCTCGCCGAGCAGCGTGACGAGATCGTGGGTGTTTCGGCGGGCCTCGTCGAGTGCTGCGGCCGAGACGCCGTCTGCAGTGATCGTGGAAGTCATGTGGTGATAGCGTGCGAACACGGTCAGCTCGTGCTCGGGTCCGAGGAAACGTTCGCAGTCCACCGCCAGGTCGTTCGAGTTGTCGGTTTTGTCCAGCCGCAGGTGCACGGTTTGCAGCATCAGCCGGGCGGTGAGGGTGGCCTCGTGCCGTGGTCCCAACACACGTTCGTGGTCGGAGACAAGTGCGGTGTAGACATCCTCCGCCCGGCCGAGGTCACCGGCGGCTTCGTAGGCCCAGCCCAGGTTGAGTCGGGCGGCGAGCACCTCGACGTGGTCGGCGCCGAGTTCGGCCGCCAAGAGCGTCACTGCCTGCTGCACGCGTTCGGCCGCATGGTTGCTGGTGGCCCGGAGGCTGCGGAACTTCTCGGCAGCCAGCAGCAGACGTGCCACGTCGACCCGCGCACCGACCGGCACGGACGTCCCGACGAGGTGATCGATGTGTGGCAGCACGGACAGCCACCAGGGCCATTGCCGTAGGTTCGGCAAGTTGTACAAGGTGCTTGATGCGGGCAGTGCCATGGCCAGAGCTCGTACGGCCGATGCGTGTGCATCAGTGAGGACGTCGGGGCCGTGTCGTTCGCCGTCGTCCAGCATCCTGCCGACCACCTGCACGAGCCGGTGCATCTCGACGTGCGTTGCGGTCAACCGGACCATGTTGTAAGCGGCGAGCACGCCGAGTGCCTCGTCGACCTCCGCCTGGTCGTCGGCAACGGTGTACACGACCTCTCTCGGTATCGGCAACGGCGCGTACCACGCGAGCAGATGGGCGAGCCGGGCGGCGAACGGAGAACGGGCGGCGACGGCCTCTTCGGTGATCCGCCACACCCCGGCGACGGTATCCTGTGGATCGGTGTCGTGTGCGCCCGCCCGCAGCATCCGGTCCGGGGTGGCCCGAAGCCGGGCCAGATACCGAGCGACGGGCGTCCGGGTTTCCTCGAGGTAGGCGGCCGCCTGTTCCACGGCCAGCGGAAGGTGCCCGAGGTCGGCTGCCAGCTCTGCGATGACGTCGTCGCTGCCGTCGGGAGAACATCGGCGGAGCAGTTCGCGGGCGGGTTCTGGGGCCAGTACATCGAGGAAGTGGATCGATGCCGCCACTGCCCAGCCGGACGCCCGCCTACTGGTGATCAGGTGCCGCCCCGTCGTCAATGGGCCGACGCTGTCCTCGATCAGTCCCGGGTCTGCCACATCGTCGAACACCAGCAGCCAGTCCCGGTTCGACTGCAACCAGTTCCGCGCCCACTCGGCGGCGTGTCGGGGCGTCATCCTCGCCTGCGCGAGCGCGGGATTCACCCTGTAGGTGAGTGCCGCGAGGTCGGATTCGACTGTCTCCTCGTCGTGCGCTCTGATCCACCAGGCGAACCGTCCCTCGGCGGTGTGCGCGCGGGCGTAATGCAGAGCGAGCGCGCTCTTGCCGACTCCGCCCAGCCCGTGGATGACGTGGACGTCCCCGCGTGCGGGGCCGTTGGTGAGGGACCGATGTAGTCGAGCGAGTTCGGTGGTGCGACCGACCAATGGACGTGGGGTGGTGAGGTTGTGCGTGCCTGGGGCAACGTTGACCTCATCAGGACGTCCCCAAGCCTGCGGGGGCAGTATCCACGAGTTGATGTGCGCATTCGGGCCGGTGCTGACGACGCCGAAGTTCACGGCGACGGCCGCGGCGTTGGCTCCGATCGCCGTGACGTGGTGTGTCGAGCGGCGCGGTGGGCGCTCTCGGTCGTTCAACGCTCGAAAGCGTTTCGCTCAGCGTTTGATCGTTGTGTTGTTCCCCGTGGCGATGATGCCGGTGACATCGCCGCCCACAGCCACCGACCCCTTGCCGGCAGCGGACACAGAAGATCGCTGTTGCAGCAGGGAAGCGAGTTGGGCTGCCAGCGTGTCGTCGGCTTCCAGGGTCTCCTTGACCCGCGCCCGCAGCACCCACTGCCGGCCCTCGTCGTCGGGGTCGCGGGCCAGATCGTCGACCGCCGACTCGATGTCGTCCTTGTTCCCGCCGCTGAGTAGGCCGCGTAGCAGACGTTGCCCGACCCCCACGGTCGCATCCGCTGCCTTTTCCTCGATTTTCGCCAGTACAGCTGTGCCGTAGGCGCCGACGGCAGCGGTGAGGTAGGGCATCATCTCGCCCGACAATGCGACGGCATCCACAGTGCTCACGCTCGCCCCCCAGTTTTGTCGATGCGCTGAGAAAGGAAATGCCCACGCAGCCTACCCCATTTCGGGTCGAGACCACATCGTCTGAACGGCTGTTCACCGCGCCCGCCGTAAGCTCGGTTCACGGCAACCGCCATACTGGGACTTCGGACGATGCCGGGCGACGCGGCGAAGGAGCGAGGGGTGGAATCGATCGCGAGCTCGTTGCTCTCGCTGGCCTATCGGTTGTTCCAACCGGGCTTGTGCCCAGGCGACTGGGCGTGGGCGACGAGCATGGCCGGCGCGTTGATCGCGTTGTTCCCGGTGGGCACAGTCGTGGCGGTCGCGGTGATGCGCAAGTTCACCGGTAACCGCTACCACGGCGGTGCGCTCGCGGCGCTCATCGCGTTCGGTCTCGTGGGCATACTGCTCATCCCCTGGTTGCTGATCACCGGAGTGTCGAGCGTGTTCCGCGCCGCGTTCCGCGGTGATCCCGCCGGGCTGTCGGCGCAGGAGTTCTCCGCCCTCCAGCAGCAGTACTGCTGGGTCGGGCCGCAGGACGAATACCTGGGTGGCAAGCAGAACGTCTACGAGACGTTGTTCTACCCCTCCGGCGACATGCTCGCCTACAGCTACTACCTGGGTGGTCTCGTCGCCCTGCCGCTGCTGGTGTTGCTCGCGGTGCTGTTGCTCGCCCGCATCGCCATGCGCCGCGGCCCCAAGTGGCCGGGCAGGCTGCTGTGGGCGTCGTTCGTGGCGTTGGTGATCGCGTCGGCCGGTGTCGAGGCCAACACGGCCGTGCACCTGTGGTTGGGCTTTCTGCCCACCACGGTTCTCGGGGTGATCCCCGTGGCCTTGGTCGGGCCGCCGAGCTGGTCGACGATCGAGAACTCCGACCGCCGCCCCGAGCGGGCCTTGGAGCAGGAGCCCCCACAGCAGCCGGTGCACGTCAATCCGAGGGAACCGCAGACACCACCGCCACCGCCGCCACCGCCCGCGAAGCAGTACGCGCCCACGTCGGTGGCTCCCACGCCCGAACAACCACCGGAACAGCCCCCGAGGGAGCTGGCGGCCACTCCGGGTCCCGTTCCCGTCCCGCCGGGGTCCGCGCCGGTGGGCAACAGCAGGTTCCGCCGGGTGCGGCGGCTCGGCCACGGTGGTTTCGGCACCGTGTGGGAGGCCGTGGATACGCAACTCGGACGCACGGTGGCGCTCAAGATCGCCCACGTGCCGGACCGCGAGACCGAGGAACGCATGCAGCGCGAGGCGCGGGCGTTGGCCGCGCTGAGCCACCCGAACTGTGTGCACGTGTACGACCTGGTGGAGGAGCCCGACGGGCTCGCCCTGGTGATGGAGTACCTGGAGGGGCAGCCGCTCGCCGAGGTCGTCGACAACGGCGGCCCCCTGGACGACGTCGCCGCCGGGCGGCTGTGGGCCACCATGGCCAGTGCGTTGGCGGCCGCGCACAGCAAGGGCGTGCTGCACCGCGACGTGAAGCCGTCGAACGTGATCATCGACCCGGATGGTGTGGCCCACCTCATCGACTTCGGTATCGCCCGCAGCAAGGGCGACTCCAACCTCACGGCCACGGGGATGATGGTCGGCACCCCCGACTACGTGGCTCCGGAGACGGCTGCGGGCGCGCCCGCGAGCCCGGCGTCGGACGCGTGGCAGCTCGCGGCCACCGTCAGCTACGCGCTGTCCGGGCACCCTCCGCGCGGTACGCGGGAGACTCCGATGGCGGCGCTCATGGCCGCCGCGCGAGCCGAGCCGCCCACACAGCTGCCCCGGCACAGCGTGCACGCGAAGCTGCTCGCGGCCTCGCTGGACCCGCAGCCACGCAACCGGCCCACCCTCAACACCGTCCACCGCGAGGTGGAGGGCTGGTTGTCCAGGGCGGGCACCTCCACGGACGGCCCGGTCACCAAACTGGTACCGCGTCAGCAGTGACGGCACCCACGGCCACGTGGTCGTGGGTCGTCATGGGTCACCGCCACGACGGTAACCACAGTTCCGCCTGCCAACGGTCGTAGGTGATCGGTTCGCCGTTCAGGATCGGCCACAGCCACGCGAAGTTCGCGACCACCAACCCGACGTACAGCGACAGCACCAGCAGGCCGGTGCCGCGTCGTTCGTAGCCGTTACGGGCGCTGCCGAGCAGCTGCCCCAGCACGAGCGTCAGGCCCAGCGCGAGGAACGGCGCCAACGGCGTGGCGTAGAAGTAGTACATCTGCCGGTCGAGGTTGACGAACCACGGCAGCAGCCCCGCGAGGTAGCCCACGAGTACAGCGGCGTAGCGCCAGTCGGTGCGGAACACCGCCCGCCACAGTCCCCACGCCAGCACGGGCAGAGCGAGCCACCACATCGCCGGCGTGCCGATGAGCATGGTGGCGCTCACGCATTCCGACTCGCCGCAGCCCGTCACGTGCTCGCCCGATTCGTAGTAGTACAGCATCGGGCGCAGCCCCATCGGCCACGTCCACGGCTTCGACTCCCACGGGTGCGGGTCGCCGTCCGGTGTGGCGAGGTTGCTGTGGAAGTCCAGCACGTTCGTCGTGTAGAGCACGAGGGAACGCAGCGCGTCGGGCACGAAACCGAACGGCCCGTCGCCGACGTTCTGCATTTCCACGTAGTTGCGGTCGGTGGCGGTTTCGCTGGCGAACCACGCCCACCAGCTACCCAGGTAGGTGAGCACCGAGACGGCGCCGATGCTCCACGCCACCGGCGGTACGTCCTGTCGCAGCACCCCTTGCCAGGGCTTGGGCACGCCCGCCGTTCTGCGGGCGACGACGTCGAAGGCCAGGGTCAGCAGCGCGAAGGCGATCACCCAGTAGGCGCCCGACCACTTCACGGCCGTGGCCAGGCCCAACAGCACGCCCGCGCCGAACCGCCACCAGCGGAACCCGAGCCGCGGCCCGTAGGGGGATTTGTCGGTCCAACCTTCGCGCACGGCGGTGGCCAGCCGTTCGCGTACTTGGTCGCGGTCGAGCAGCACACAACCGAACGCGGCGAGCACGAACAGGGCGAGGAAGATGTCGAGCATCCCCGACCTGGACTGCAGGTGCAGCACGCCGTCGCAGATGACGAGCACACCCGCCACTGCGCCCAGCAGTGTGGACCGGGTCAGCCGCCGAGCGATGCGGACGGTGAGCAGCACGATGAGCGCGCCCGCGACGGCCGCGCTGAACCGCCATCCCCAGGCGTTGTAGCCGAAGATCCATTCGCCGATGGCGATGAGTTGTTTCGCCAACGGCGGGTGCACGACGAGTTCGTAGCCGTGGTTGTCCTCGTAGCCGCCGTTGCGCAGCATCTGCCACGCCTGGGGCACGTAGTGTTTCTCGTCGAACACCGGTGTGCCCTCGTCGGTGGGCACGCCCAGGTTCTGCAGCCGCACCAATGCACCGATCGCCGTCAGCACGAGCGTGACGATCAGCGCGCGCCCTCGGTCGCCGGGCATCGGCCTGCCCAAAAGGGCGGCTTCGCGGTCGCTCGGGGGCTTTCGGACCCGTGGAGCCTGGCCCACGCCGCCCGCCGACGAACGGGTGAGGAGTGCGGTCACGAGCTCCGATCCTACGGGCTAGCCTCTGGCGTTGTGACGCTCGTACTGGCCGCGACCCCACTCGGTGATTCCCGTGACGCCTCGCCCCGGCTGGCCCAGGCACTGGCCGACGCCGACGTCGTGGCGGCCGAGGACACGCGGCGTCTGCGCGCGCTCGCCACGACTCTGGGGGTGACGCCCCGCGGGCGTGTGGTGAGTTTCTACGAGGACGTCGAATCGGCGAGGTTGCCCGCGTTGTTGGAGGCGCTGAGAGCGGGGCAGACGGTGGTGCTCGTCACCGACGCGGGGATGCCGAGCGTGTCCGATCCGGGGTACCGGCTCGTCGCGGCGTGCGTCGAGGAGGGCGTGGGCGTGACGTGCGTGCCCGGGCCTTCGGCGGTGACGACGGCGTTGGCGGTGTCGGGTCTGCCGCCGCACCGGTTCTGTTTCGACGGGTTCGCGCCACGCAAACCGGGTGAACGGCAGCGTTGGCTGCGGGAACTCGCCGAGCAGCCCCGAACGGTGGTGTTCTTCGAGTCGCCGCACCGGTTGGCGGCGACGTTGGCGGAGGCCGCCGACGTGCTCGGCGCCGACCGCAGGGCGGCCGTGTGCCGGGAGCTGACCAAGACGTACGAGGAGGTGCGCCGCGGAGGGCTCGGCGAGCTCGCCGAGTGGGCGCGGCAAGGTGTGCGCGGTGAGATCACCGTGGTGTTGGAGGGGGCGAAACCGCGTTCCGCCGATCTGCCCCGGCTGGTGGCCGAGGTACGGGCCCGGGTCGAGGCCGGGGAACGCTTGAAATCGGCGTCGGCCGAGGTGGCGCAGGCGGCGGGGGTGTCGCGTAAACAGCTGTACGACGCCGTGCTGCGGGAGCGGGACGCCGAGTAGTCGACAGCGTCCCCGTGGGCGAGGGTTTCGACCCGGTCGTCAGTTCGGCGGCTGTTCCAACAGTCGTGTCAACGGCGCGGCCTTGTGCAGGCATTCGCGCCACTCGGCGTCGGGGTCGGAGTCGGCGGTGATACCTCCGCCCACGCCGAGCCGAACGGTACCGTCGCTGATCTCGAAGGTGCGGATCGCGACGTTCAATTCCATTCCCACCACGGGGGAGGCGAGGCCGATCGCACCCGTGTAGACGCCGCGCGGAGCGGATTCCAGTTCCGCGACCAGATCGAGTGCGCGGATCTTCGGTGCGCCCGTGACCGATCCGGGTGGAAACGTCGCGTGCAGCAGGTCGGTGTCATCGCGACCATCAGCCAGCACACCTTCCACAGTGGAATCCAAATGCCACACGCCCGGTGCGGGACGCACGGCGAGCAGTTCCGGCACGCGCACACTGCCCACTTCGCACACGCGGCCGAGATCGTTGCGCACCAGGTCGGTGATCATGACGTTTTCGGCGACGTCTTTGGTGGAGCGCCGGAGTTCGTCGGCCTGGTGATCGTCGTGCGGGCCACGTCGAGGGCGGGTTCCTTTGATCGGTGAGGAGCGCACGCGTCGGCCCGAGCGGGACAGGAACAGTTCCGGTGACATCGACACGAGCGCTCCCCAGTCACCCGCGAGGTAGGCGGAGCGGGCGGGGGCGAGCCGTCGGATCCCTTCGGTGAACAGCGCGGCGGGTTCGCCGTGGAAATCGCCGCTCAGGCGGGTGCAGATGTTGGCCTGGAACAGTTCACCCGCCGCGATGGCGCGTACACAGGCGGCGACGGCGCTGTGGTGTTCGTCCCGGGAGGGCAGCGGAAGTGTGGTGGGTCGCCACGTGAACGCGGTGTCCCGACCGGGGCGGGTGGAGAGCAGGGCGTCGAGGTCGGCGGCGAGAGCGTCGGGATCGGGTGCGTCGTCGGGAACGAGCGCCTCGAACCACCACCGCCCCTCGGAGTCCAGGCGGAGCACGTGGTCGGCCCAGCCCCACGCGGCGCGGGGCAGGGCACAGCGCCGACCGGAGGGATCGGTGAGGTCGTAGGAGAGGTAGCCGAACCACCCGCCTCCGACGACACCCGGCTCGGTGG
Source organism: Saccharomonospora sp. (assembly GCF_027317685.1). Lineage (NCBI taxonomy): Bacteria > Bacillati > Actinomycetota > Actinomycetes > Pseudonocardiales > Pseudonocardiaceae > Saccharomonospora > Saccharomonospora sp. The sequence continues at coordinate 19,121 of NZ_DAHVQP010000011.1, read as the reverse complement.
GTGTGAGTTCGGGTCGCCGAGTCACGGTGGCGAACGCCTTCGCGACGTCCGAGACGGTCTGGATACGCACGGTCGGGGCGAGCACGGCACGTGAGGAGAACCAGTCGCCGCACAGCGCTGCCGGTGGGGCCAGACCTTCCCGGGATGCCCGCCGGTGGAGAAGCGTGACGGCGTCCTCCGGGGTGGGGGTGGCCCGCAGGGCCGTTCTCACCACTCGCACGGCGAACATTCTCGCCCGACGGCGAATGCGACTATCGTCGATGATGTGACGGGTGTGAGCGAGACGACGTGGATCGGCCCCGTGACCGGCGCCGGGTCACCGAGCCGCACCGACGAGCGATTCGGTATCCACGCCACCGACCTCGGTGTCACCTGGGACGGCGCCGACGGGCGTGTGTACGTCGCGTTCGGCGACACCTACGGCGAGGGGTGGGGAGGTAGCGGGCCCGGCCCGGCCGACGCCGACTGGCGCCGGAACACGCTCGCCTACTCCAGTGACCGGGAACTTTCCACGGGCCTGCGGCTGGACGGCGTGGTCGCCCGGCCGGACGGCACCGCTCGCCAGGCGCTGCCCTCGGGAGCCGGAAGCGAGGTCACGGTGATCCCCAACAGCGGTGTCGCCGTGAACGGCAAGCAGTACCTGCACTACATGTCGGTGCGCCGCTGGGGACGGCCCGGCGTGTGGCGCACCAACTACGCGGGCATCGCCGTCTCGGACGACGGTGGGTACACGTGGGACAAGCCCCGGTATGCGCGCTGGTCGAACTGGTGGGGCCGGGACCGGTTCCAGCTCGGTGCGTTCGCGTCGACGGGCGGGCGGGTGTACCTACTGGGCACCACCAACGGACGCTACGGCGAGGCTTACCTCGCCAGGGCGGAACTGGCGGAGCTGCCCGAGACACGTGCGTTCGAGTACTGGACGGGGACCGGTTGGAGCCGTCATCAGGGTGCCGCCGCCGCGGTGTTGGACGGCCCGGTGGGGGAGATGTCGGTCGGCTTCCACACCGTGCTGGGCCGGTGGTTGCTGATGCACCTCGACGAGACGCGTCGCGGCATCGTCCTGCGCTCGGCGGAGCACCTCACGGGCCCGTGGACACCCGGCGAGGTGGTGGTGTCGGGCGACGAGTACCCGGCCGTGTACGGGGGGTTCCTGCACCCGTGGTCGCTCGACGGCCCCGACCTGTACTACCTGGTGTCGCAGTGGGGGCCGTACAACGTCTACCTCGCCCGTACCCGGCTGCTCCTCGACTGATGCGACACGGCTGTTCCCGGGCGTTCGGGCACGCCCCTTTCCGAGACGTCTTCCGCGAAGCCCGGTTCGTGGGTCACCTGGTCCGGTCGAGTTGTCCGCCCTCGTGGACGCGGCGTCGTCTGTCGTCCGGCCCGATGCGGAGCCTGAGCCTCCCTCGCGAGAAATTCACTGGGCCCGATCCGTAGGCTAAATACCCATGAGCACTCCTGTGTTGACCGCGGTGGCCTGGCCCTACGCCAACGGCCCCCGCCACATCGGCCACGTGTCCGGTTTCGGCGTCCCGTCCGACGTCTTCTCGCGTTACCAGCGAATGGCCGGCAACAAGGTGCTCATGGTGTCGGGTACGGATGAACACGGCACCCCGATCCAGGTCCAGGCGGAGAAGGAAGGCCTGACCCCGCAGCAGGCGGCCGACAAGTACACCCGTCAGATCACCGAGGACCTGCAGGGCCTCGGAATGTCGTACGACCTGTTCACCCGGACCAGTACCGGCAACCACGCCGAGGTGGTGCAGCAGATCTTCCTCGCACTGCACCGCAACGGCTACGTCATCCCCAAGACCACCACGGGCGCCATCAGCCCGTCCACGGGCCGCACGTTACCCGACCGCTACATCGAGGGCACCTGTCCCAACTGCGGCTACGACGGTGCTCGCGGCGACCAGTGCGACAACTGCGGCAACCAACTCGACGCCGCCGAGCTGCGTAACCCGCGTTCGCGCATCAACGGTGAGACACCGAAGTTCGTCGAGACCGAACATTTGTTCCTCGACCTGCCCGCGTTCACCGAGACGTTGGGAACGTGGCTGTCCACCAAGACCGACTGGCGCCCCAACGTCCTCAACTTCACCCGCAACCTCGTGGAGGACATGCGCCCCCGGCCCATCACCCGCGACCTCGACTGGGGCGTGAAGATCCCGCTCGACGGCTGGCGCGACCAGCCGATGAAGCGGTTCTACGTCTGGTTCGACGCGGTGATCGGGTACTTCTCCGCCAGCGTGGAGTGGGCCCGGCGTTCCGGTGACCCGGACGCGTGGCAGCAGTGGTGGAACAACCCCGACGCGCGCGGCTACTACTTCATGGGCAAGGACAACATCACCTTCCACGCCCAGATCTGGCCCGCCCTACTGCTCGGCCACAACGGCGCGGGCGACAAGGGCGGCGAACCGGGCCCGTACGGACAGCTGCGGCTGCCCGACGAGATCGTCTCCAGCGAGTTTCTCACCATGAGCGGCTCGAAGTTCTCCACCTCGCGCGGCACGGTGATCTACGTGCGTGACTTCCTGCGCGAGTTCGGCCCCGACACGCTGCGGTACTTCATCAGCGTGGCCGGGCCCGAGACCCAGGACGCCGACTTCACGTGGGACGAGTTCACCCGGCGCATCAACTTCGAGCTCGCCAACGAGTGGGGCAACCTCGTCAACCGGTCGATCTCGATGGCCCACAAGAACAACGGTGGCATCCCCCGGCCCGGCACGCCGACACAGGCCGACGAGGATCTCAAGGCACTGGCCAGGGCGGCGTTCGACACGGTGGGCGGGCACCTGAGCCGGTCCCGGTTCAAACTCGCCGCACAGGAGGCCATGCGCGTGGTCTCGGCGGCCAACAAGTACCTGTCGGACCAGCAGCCGTGGAAACTCAAGGACGACCTCGAGCGCAGGGACACGGTGCTGTACACGGCGTTGCAGGTGGTGTCCGACGCCAACACGTTGCTCACCCCGTTCCTGCCGCACGCGGCGCAGAAGGTGTATGAGGCGTTGGGGGGCACGGGTGTGTGGGCCGCTCAGCCGGAGGTCTCCGAGGTCGCCGACCTCGATCTGCCCGACCGGGTCAATCCGGTCATCACCGGGGACTACACGGTGGAGCAGGCGCGTTGGGGGTCCATCCCGGTCGAGGTGGGGCGTCCTTTGGAGAAGCCGACGCCGTTGTTCGCCAAACTTGACCCGAAGCTCGCCGAGACCGGGCCAGAATGGGCTCCGATTAACGTCGAAGCATGAGTCGTCAGGAACGCCCGCCGATACCGCAACCGCTGCCGGTACCGACGGTCGACGCGCACACCCATCTCGACGCCTGTGGGGCCACCACGCCCGATCTTGTAAGAGCCGCTCTCGGCCGAGCGGCCTCCGCGGGGATCGTCGCCGTCATCACCGTGGCCGACGACCTGGACTCGGCGCGGTGGGTGGCCGACGCGGCCACGTGGGACGAACGGTTGTACGGGGCCGTGGCGCTGCACCCCACGCGCACGGAGGGGTTCGGCGAGACGGAGCGTTCGGAGCTGGAGCGTCTCGCCGCGGCCGACCGCGTGGTCGCCGTCGGCGAGACGGGGCTGGACTACTACTGGGACTACGCGAGCCCCAAGGCGCAGCAGGAAGCGTTCCGCTGGCATATCGACCTCGCCAAACGCGTGGGCAAACCGCTCATGATCCACAACCGGGAGGCCCACGACGACGTGCTCGCGACTCTGGACGCCGAGGGCGCGCCGGAAACGGTGATGTTCCACTGTTTTTCCGGGGACGCCGACGTGGCGCGGCGGTGTATCGACGCGGGCTACCTGTTGTCGTTCGCGGGCACGGTGACGTTCCGTAACGCGCGTGCGCTTCAGGAGGCGGCGCGGCTGGTGCCGGACGAACAGTTACTGGTCGAGACCGACGCGCCGTTTCTCACCCCGCACCCCTTCCGCGGCAGGCCGAACGAGCCCTACTGCGCCGCCTACACGGTCGAGGGACTCGCCGAGCTGCGAGGACAGTCGGTGGAGGCCGTGGCGGAGGCGGCCCGGCGCAACGCGGAACGCGTTTTTCGCCTGCGTGTCACGGAAAACGACGGTGTCGGATCGTCGCCGGAGAGCTCGTGAGGAAAATCACGAGACGACGGGGGGTGTTTGCGCAACCCCTTGGCACTCGTTATGGTCCCGTGACCGTGCTGGGTGGTGGTCCGACATCGATCATCACCCGCCTGGCCCACAGTCACGTCGGTGTACGTCGGGGAGAGCGTCCTGCGGGGCGCATGAGGGCGGCGCTGACTGCGGGAGTCGGTGTACTTACGTGAAGGGATCGACCCTGTGACTGGTAGAGACGGGCAGACGGGTGCCTCCACGGGCTTGCTCGACAGGTCGAGCGAGGCCGACGAACTCGATTTCTCGCCCGAGCCGGAAGTCACACCCCACGACGTGCTGACGGCACTCGGCCCCGACGCCGAAGCCCTCATGGAGCAGGCCGACGTCGACGTCGACGAGCTGATTCGGCTGATCAACGCCGAGACGATGATGCTCCCGCCGATCGCGGCGAGCATCGAGACGTCCCCGGAGGCGGACGGCGGGCAGTCGCAGGCCGACCAGGACGAGGACGGCTTCGTCGGCGCGGTCAAGACGTGGAAGAAGCGTTTCCTGCGGGGCACCGTCCTCGCGGTCATGATCACCCTCACCGGTGGCGGTGCCGCGGCGCTCGCGATGAACAAGAGCGTCACCGTCGACGTCGACGGTGAGCGGCAGACCGTGCGCAGCTACGGCGACACGGTGGGCGAGGTGCTGGAGGACGCCGGCATCGACGTCGGCGCCCACGACGCCCTGTCCCCGTCCCCGCAAGCGCCGGTCGGTGACGGTGGGGTCATCAAGTTGGAGCGTGGCCGCCAGCTCACCGTCGTGGTGGACGGCGAGGCCCGCGAGTCGTGGGTGCGCGCCACCACCGTGCGCGAGGCGTTGGCGCAGCTCGACCTCGACCACCTCAACACCGGCGGCACGTGGTTCTCTGCGCCGCTGTCCGGCGAGGTCCCCCTGGACGGCATGCGCCTGGAGGTCAAGACCGAGAAGGCCGTCACCCTCTACGACGGTGGCGAGAAACCCCGCGAGATCACCACCAACGCCGTCACCGCCCAAGAACTGCTCAACGAGCTGAACCTCGATCTGGGCGAGCAGGACAAGATCGAAGAGGGCGCGGACTTCAAACTCACCGACGGCGCCGAAGTGCACATCAGTCGCACCGGTGTGTCGGTGGTGAACAAGACCGAGACGATCGAGCCCGAGGTCCGGACCATCGAGGACGACTCCCTGGAGCAGGGCAAGGAGATCGTCGAGGACGAGGGCACACCGGGCGAGAAGGTCGTCACCTACCGGGTGACGAAGAAGAACGGCGAGATCGTGCACAGTGAGGAACTGTCCACCGAGATCGTCAAAGAGGCGAAGGACAAGGTCGTTCGCGTCGGCACCAAGAAGCCCGCGGTTCCGCCCGTCGCTGACGGGGCGGTGTGGGATGCGCTCGCCCAGTGCGAATCCGGCGGGAACTGGTCCATCAACACGGGCAACGGCTACTACGGCGGTCTGCAGTTCAACAAGCAGACCTGGGACGCCTACGGCGGTTCCCAGTACGCGGCCTACCCGCACGAGGCCACGCGTGAGCAGCAGATCGCGATCGCGACCAAGCTGCGGGACGCCCGGGGCGACTACGGCGCTTGGCCCGCCTGCTCGGCGCAGCTCGGCCTGTAGAGGCAACGCCCGTCGTCCTGTGCTCGGAGAAGGTCTTTAGGCTGGTCCGGTGACCGACACACCGGGGCTGCTGGGAGCCGCTGAGATTCGCCGGTTGGCTGCGGCGCTGGGTTTGCGACCGACGAAGAAACTCGGCCAGAACTTCGTGCACGACGCCAACACGGTGCGCCGCATCGTGGGCCTGGCGGGGGTCGACCCGGGCGAGGTGGTCGTCGAAGTCGGGCCCGGACTCGGCTCCCTCACACTCGGCCTCCTCCATGCCGGTGCGCACGTGGTGGCGGTGGAGATCGATCCCGTGCTGGCCGCTCGGCTACCCGACACCGTCGCCGAGCACGCGCCCGGCGCCGTCGAGCGGCTCACCGTCGTCGAACGGGACGCGTTGCGGTTGCGTGCGGACGAGCTGCCGACCCCGCCGACGGCGTTGGTGGCCAACCTGCCGTACAACGTGGCGGTGCCCGTGGTGCTGCATCTGCTCGCCGAGTTGCCGTCGCTGCGGCACGCCCTCGTGATGGTCCAGACCGAGGTGGCCGACCGGATGGCGGCGCGGCCCGGCAGCCGGGTCTACGGCGTGCCCAGCGTGAAGCTCGCGTGGTACGGACATGCCCGCAAGGTCGCCTCGGTGCCGCGGTCGGTGTTCTGGCCCGTCCCCAACGTCGATTCCTCCCTGGTGGAGTTCGAACGCTCCACACCGCCCCCGGACGCCGACCGCGACACGGTATTCGCGCTCATCGACGCGGCGTTCGCGCAGCGGCGCAAAACCCTGCGCGCGGCGCTGACATCGTGGGCGGGCTCGGCCGACCGCGCGGCCGACCTGCTGTCTGACGCCGGGGTGGACCCCACCACGCGAGGGGAACGGTTGACCGTCGAACAGTTCGCCGCCATCGCCCGCGCTGCGGCGACAGTGTGATCTCGCCCCAACAGGCTTGTCAACGACCTGTTCGGTCGGGTGTACTCTGGGGGTATCCATCCCGAGCGACTGAGAGACCTGGCTCTACGACGTCGCAGCAACCGCCCACTGTCATCGAGTGGGGGCAGGTGCTAACGCCAGGATCGATGGAGGAACTGTGTATCGCTCTCGATTGCTGACGCAGCGCCGAGTCATCGACCAGGGCCGCCGTACGGCGTCGGCGTGTTGTAGCCACATCGTTTCCGGCTGAAGAAGTCGCTTTCGAGTCACGTCGATCCACTGTCGTTGTTTCTTCGACGTCCGCGCTGGACGTCTGCTTTGAGCTGCCCTGGAGCCGTGGTGATCACTGTCGAGAACGTCAGCAAATCCTTTCCCGGCACGACCGCGCCCGTCGTGGCGCTGCGGAACGCCACTCTTTCCGTGAGCGCGGGTTCGTTGTACGGCATCGTCGGTCCGGCGCGCGCGGGGAAGACGACTCTGGCCCGTTGCGTCGCGCTTCGGGAACGTCCCGACCAGGGCGTGGTGCGTTACGACGGCATGGACATCAGCAAGCTGACGGGCCGCAGGTTGTGGGGTGCGCAGCGCCAGGTGGCGGTGGTGGACCCCGGGTTGCGGCCGGAACGCACCGTCGCGGGTAACGTCGCCGCCCCGTTGGAACGCATGGGCGTGGAGCCCGCGCAGCGTAAGCAGCGCGTGGGCACTCTGCTCGACGTCATCGGGCTGTCTCGGTCGGGTGCGCGCCTGCCGTCCGAACTGTCGCCCGGCCAGCAACGCCGGGTGGCCGTCGCGAGGGCGTTGGCGGTGTCGCCGTCGGTGTTGTTCGCCGACGACCCCACCGACGGGGTGAACGGTGAGGAGTCGGCGGCGGTGCTGTCCGTCCTCGACCGGGCCAGGGCGGAGCTGGGCGCGACCGTGGTCCTCACCACACGCGACGCCGACGTCGCCCGCCGGGTCTGCGACGAGGTGGCGCTGCTGGATCGCGGCACGGTGGTCGAATCGGGCACCCTGCTGGGGCTGTTGGGTAAGCCGGGAAGCCAGCTCGCCGAGGCGATGTTGCCACCGATCAACACGTCCCGCGCTCACTTCGGGGCCTACGACCGCACCGTGGATGTCGTCCTCATCGGGTTCGCCGCCGTGGGCGCCCTGCTGCCCGAGGCCTCGGCCCGGTTCGACGTCGACTTCACCACCATCGGCGGAGGACTGACCAGGTTGGGGGACACGCCCGTGGCGCGGTTCCGGCTCGGTGTGGAGGGCCAGCGCGCCGACGCCGCGCTCGCCTGGATCGCGGAGCGGGGCGCGCACGTCAGCACCCCCATGTTCGGTCTGCGCAACGTCGCGGCCTGAGTCACGGTCCGAGCCACGGCCTGAGCGCGGCTTAAGTCGCCGCCTCGGCTGGGTACGTCCGGGCGGCCAAGTAGGCTGGAACCCGTGCTTGCCGCCGTACCGCCGCCCGTGACCGTGCGGGCGCCGTCGAAGATCAACTTGCATTTGTCCGTCGGTGACGTGCGGGATGACGGCTACCACGAGTTGACGACGGTGTTCCAGGCGCTGTCACTAACCGACGAGGTGACCGCGCTGGTGAGCGAGGCAGCCGGCGTCGAGGTGTCCGGTGAGGGCGCCCGACTGGTGCCGACGAACGAGGACAACCTCGCCGTGCGGGCCGTGCGCGCGCTGGCCGAGTACGCCGGTCGGCCCGAGGAGGCCGACCGGGTGCGCTTGGTGATCCGCAAAGGCATTCCCGTGGCCGGAGGCATGGCGGGAGGCAGCGCCGACGCCGCCGCCGCGCTCCTGGCGTGTTCGACTCTGTGGGGGCTGGAACTGCACCGGGACGAACTCGCCGAAGTGGCCGCCACGCTCGGTAGTGACGTGCCGTTCGCCCTCTACGGCGGCACGGCGTTGGGCACCGGACGAGGGGAACAGCTCGTACCCGTGCTGTCGCGACACACCTTCCACTGGGTGTTGGCGTTCGACCAGCGTGGCCTGTCCACGCCGAAGGTGTACGGCGAACTCGACCGGCTGCGCGAGGCGGGTGATCCGCCCAGGGTCGGCCCGCCCGAAGCGTTGTTGGAGGCACTCGCGTCCGGGGACCCGCATCGACTCGCGCCGCTGCTCGGCAACGACCTTCAGGCGGCGGCGGTGTCGTTGCGGCCGGGTCTGCGCCGCACACTGCGCGCCGGGGTCACGGCGGGTGCGCTCGCGGGCGTGGTGTCGGGTTCCGGCCCGACGTGTGCGTTCCTGTGCTCCGATGGCGACTCGGCGTTGAAAGTGGCCGCCGAGCTGGCGGGCGCGGGTGTGTGCCGCACGGTTCGGGTCGCACACGGCCCGGTGCCAGGCGCACGTGTGCGCGACGAGTGACGGAGTGACACGGGGAAGGGACGAAACGAGCGGATGACCAACCTGGTCAACCTGGAGTCGGTCAGCAAATCCTACGGCGAACGCATGCTGCTCGACGGCGTGTCCCTCGGCGTGAGCGAAGGGGAGCGCATCGGAGTCGTCGGCCTGAACGGCGGCGGTAAGACGACTTTGCTCGAAGTGCTGGCGGGCATCAGCGAGCCCGACTCGGGCAGGGTGAGTCACGCGCGCGGCCTTCGCCTGGGGGTCGTCACGCAGCGCACCGAACTTCCCGAGGACAGCACGGTCGGCGGTGTGGTGCTGGCCGGCTACGCCGCTGAACACGAGTGGGCCTCCGACGCCCGGGTCCGCTCGATCGTCGAGGGACTCGGCATCTCCGCGATCGGTCTCGACACGCCCACCGGGACCCTGTCGGGTGGGGAACGGCGCCGGGTCGCGCTGGCCGCCACGCTCGTGGCTGAACTGGACCTGGTGGTACTCGACGAGCCCACCAACCACCTCGACGTCGAAGGCGTGCGCTGGCTGGCCGACCACCTGTTGTCGCGCAAGACCGCGCTCGTGGTCGTCACCCACGACCGCTGGTTCCTCGACACCGTGTGCGGACGCACGTGGGAGGTCGTGTCCGACACGACGAGAGCGGGGGCCGGCGGGCAGGTGGAGCAGTACGAGGGCGGCTACGCGGACTGGGTGTTCGCGCGAGCCGAACGCGCCCGCCTGGCCGCGGCGGCGGAGGAGAAGCGCCGCAACCTCGCCCGGAAGGAACTCGCCTGGCTCCAACGCGGCGCCAAGGCCCGCACCTCCAAACCCCGCTACCGCGTCGAGGCCGCCGAGGCCTTGATCTCCGACGTTCCCGAACCGAGGGACTCGGCGGAGTTGCTGGCGTTCGCCAAACGACGCCTCGGCAAGACGGTGCTCGAACTGGAGGACGTCTCCCTCTCGGCGGGGGAGCGCACCCTGCTCGACCACGTCACCTGGCGCATCGGCCCCGGCGACCGCATCGGCATCGTCGGGGTCAACGGCTCCGGCAAGACCACGCTGCTTCGGTTGTTGGCCGGGGAGGTCGAACCGAGCACGGGCCGCCGCATCGAGGGGAAGACGGTGCGACTGGCGCACCTGAAACAGGAACTCGACGACCTTCCCGGAGACCTGCGGGTGCTGGAGGCCGTCGAGAAGGTCGCCTCCCGCGTGACGTTGGGCAAACAGGAACTGTCTGCCTCCCAACTCGCCGAGCGGCTCGGTTTCGGCCGCACCCGGCAGTGGACCCCCGTCGAGGACCTCTCCGGCGGTGAGCGGCGTCGACTGCAACTCGTGCGGCTGCTCATGTCCGAACCCAACGTGTTGCTGCTCGACGAACCCACCAACGACCTCGACATCGACACCCTGCAACAGCTGGAGGACCTGCTCGACTCGTGGGCGGGCACGCTCGTGGTCGTCTCGCACGACCGATACCTGGTCGAGCGCGTGTGTGACAGCGTGGTGGCCTTGTTCGGCGACGGTCGTATCACGCACCTTCCCGGCGGCATCGACGAATACCTGGACACCAGGGCCGAACGGGCACGCGAACGCCGGGACACCCGCGGTGACCGTGCCGACCGAGCCGACCGTGCCGAACGGGCGACCGGGGAATCCGCCTCGACACAGAAGCTCAGCGCGGCCGAGTGGCGAGCGGCCACGAAGGAACTGGCCAAATTGGAACGCAAACTCGACGCCGTGCACACACGCGAGTCGCGATTGCACGAGGCGCTCGCCGAAGCCGCCACCGACCCCGATCGGCTCATGGAACTGAACAACGAGCTCAAAGCCGTACTCGCGGAGAAAGACGAGCTCGAACAGCGTTGGCTGGAGACATCCGAAGCACTGGAGTGAAACCGGGCGAGGTTAAAGTTTACTCATGAGTCGGTTCGTGGAGACGATGGTCGCCACCGCGAATGCGGGTGGACGGCAACGTGGAATGGTCACCGGGGAACCCCGGGAACCCGTGCGAAGGACATGGTCCGAGGTGCACCAACGTGCCCGCCACATCGCCGGTGGGTTCGTCGGAGCGGGACTCGAACCCGGTGGGGCCGTCGCGGTACTGGCGGGCGCTCCCGAACTGATCGCCCCCACCGTGCAGGGCGTGTGGCTCGCGGGTGGCAGCGTCACGATGTTGCACCAACCCACGGCCCGCACCGACCTCGCGAAGTGGGCCGAGGACACGCTGCGCGTTCTCCGCATGATCGGCTCGTCACTCGTGGTGCTCGGTGAACCGTTCGACGGTCTCGCCCCCGTCCTCGACGAGCACAAGATCGCCTACCGATCCATCAACGACCTGCTCGCCGCGGAGCCGCTGGCCGAACCCGTCCCCACCGAGGAGGACGCGCTCGCGCTGCTGCAGCTCACCAGTGGGTCCACGGCCGACCCCAAGGCCGTGAAGATCACCCATGCGAACCTGTACTCGAACATCAGCGCGATGATCGAGCGGGCCGAGTTCGACGTCGAGTCCGACGTCATGGTGTCGTGGCTGCCCCTGTTCCACGACATGGGCATGGTCGGATTCCTCACCGTGCCCATGACGTTCGGCGTGGAACTCATCAAGATCACGCCCGTCGAATTCCTCAGCGGCCCGCTGGTGTGGCCGGGACTCATCAGCAAGTACCGCGGCACCACCACGGCCGCCCCGAACTTCGCCTACGCCATCGTCGGTCGCAGGCTGGCCAGGGTCGAGGACGGCGACGCCTACGACCTGTCCACGTTGCGGATCGCGCTCAACGGCGCCGAGCCCATCGACCCGACGGCTGTGCGTACCTTCACCGACGCGGGCGCGCGCTTCGGGATGCCCGCCGAATGCGTGTTCCCCGCGTACGGCCTGGCCGAAGCCACCCTCGCCGTGTCCTTCGCGCCCCTGTTCACGGGTTTGACCGTGGACGTCGTGGAGGCCGAAGCGTTGGAGGCCGACGACCGCGCCGTTGCCGTACCCGAGGACGACCCACGCCGCGGAACCGACCAGGTACGGCAGTTCGCCGTGCTCGGCCGCCCACTGGCCGGCCTGGAAGCTCGGATCGTCGGCGAGGACGGCACCGTGCGCGGTGAGCGCGAGGTGGGCGAGATCCACCTGCGCGGCGACGCGGTGTCGCCCGGATACCTGACGGTGGACGGCCCCGTCGACACGCAGGACGCCGACGGCTGGTTCGCCACGGGCGACATCGGCTACCTCGTGGACGGCCAGATCGTCATCTGTGGGCGGAAGAAGGACGTCATCATCCTCGGTGGCCGCAACGTGTACCCGACCGACATCGAACGTGCCGCATCCTCCGTCCCGGGTGTCCGGGCGGGCAACGCCGTGGCGGTGCGTATCGACGCCGGTACACGCCGGGAACGGTTCGCCGTGGTACTGGAATCCACTGTGTCCGGTGATGCCGACGCGGAACACGCGCTGGCGAACGAAGTCGCCGCTCGGGTGCGTTCCGCCGTGGACGCCCGCCCGTACTCGGTTGTGGTGCTGCCCAAGGGAAGCCTGCCGAAGACGCCGTCCGGCAAGGTCAAGCGCGCGGCGACCGCCACGCAATACCGTGACCTGATCGACTCGCGCGCGTGAGAGCTCACACCAGCTTGCGCCACAACGGCGTGCGCGCGTGACTGTGGTCGAAGGCCGTCGCGACGTACGGCGTGGACATCACCGCGGACTCGCGGGACACGAGTGCCCTTTCCACCAGGCGGAGGAACGAGTCCACGGCAGCGGGGTCGTAACCGTTGCGGCGGCCCAGTGGGCAGAGCGTGAACGCCACTTTGCGCACATCGGCCGCCGTGACGGTGTCGCGTCCCTCCAGTGTGGCCGCGACACGGTTGAGAAAGAGATCCACCTGTAGCTGGTTGTAGCCGCGCGTGCCGAACGGTGCGGGCGGAAACCAGGCCTTGTCGACGTCCTCGGCTGTGATGTCCATCAGGACTCGTGTGCCTCCGCCCACGCCGGCGCGCGGCGCAACGTAGCCGAGTTCGCGAGCTGCTCCTCCACAAGGTCGAGGAACTCGTCTACCTGCTGTTCGTCGTAGCCACGCCGACCCAGCAGCGGGCGTCCGAACTGGACGTGGTGTACCTCGGCGGCGGTCAGGTCGTCCTCGCCTTCCAGTGTCTCGGCGATACGGGCGACGAAGGCGTCGACCTCGGCCTTGGCGTAGCCGCGGCGGCCGATCGGCGCGTTGTCGAAGTGGATGTCACGAATGTCTTCTGCGGTGAACGACATGGGACCTCTCTCGGGGCTTGAGCTGTCGTTGCTACGCGCAACGAGCTAGCCACGGGGAGTAGGTCCGGAAACCTGAAATCGTATGTCGTGACACTGCCGAGTGGCCATGAACACCCTGCAGGGTGAAGAAAAGTCCGCTGTGGACCAAAGGGCGACGAGCCGGTCAGCGGCTGTGGAACTCGTTCTGCGCTGCGGCCAAACCTTTGCCGATCAAGGTTTCCGTCGCGTCCGCACAGAGATCGATGTTGAGCGCCAGCTCGCGCCGTTCAGTGGTGGAGAAGTCCCTCAGCACGTAGTCGGCGGGGTTCATGCGGCCCGGAGGACGGTCGATGCCGAACCGCACACGGTAGTAGTCCTGAGTGCCCAGCGACTTGGTGATGGAACGAAGCCCGTTGTGGCCGCCGGCTCCACCACCGAACTTCAACCGCACCGACCCGTACGGCAGATCCAACTCGTCGTGGATCACCACGATCCCGTCGGGGGCGATCTTGAAAAAGCGCGCAGCGTTCGCCACGGGCCCACCGGAGAGGTTCATGAACGACCGAGGCTTGACGAGGACAACTCTGCGGCCCGCCAGGCGGCCTTCGCAGATTTCCGCACCGCTCTTGTGAGCCTTGAACCGTCCACCGACACGGTCGGCCAGTTCGTCGAGAACGAGGAAGCCGATGTTGTGTCGGTTCCCCGCGTATTGAGGTCCAGGGTTGCCGAGGCCGGCGAGCAGAACCTGCTCGCCGGCTCCTGGCAATTCGTGTCCCACGGTCATGCGTCCGGACGGTCGAGGATCACTGCTCCTCGGACTCCGACTTCTCCTCGACCACGCCGGCGCCCTCGGTGTCCACCGTGGCTTCCATGGTCGCCTCGCTCGGAGCCTCGGACACCGCGGCGATCAGCATCTCCGGATCGGTCACGAGCTCCACCTCCGCGGGAAGTGGGAGCTGCGACGCGAGGATCTGAGTGCCAGCAGCGGCGCCCTCGACCGACACCTCCAGCTCGTCGGGCAGCTTCGTCGCCTCGGCCTGGACCTGGACGGTGTCCACTTCCTGCGTGACCAGGGTTCCCGGTCCGGGCTGGCCGGTGATGGTCACCGGCACGTCGACGACCACCTTCTCGCCGCGCTTCACGACCAGCAGGTCGACGTGCTCGATGTAGTTCTTCAGCGGGTGGACCGCCACAGCCCTGGGGAGGGCCATCTGCGAGGCGCTCTCACCGTTGCCGTTGATGTCGAGGGTGATGACGGTGTTCTGGCCGTGCTCGCGGATCACACGGGCGAACTCGATGGCAGGCAGTGCCAGGTGCCGCGGGTCTGAGCCGTAGCCGTAGAGCACCGCGGGAATCTTGCCGGCGCGACGCGTGCGGCGCGCGGCGCCCTTGCCGAACTCGGTGCGTGGTTCGACCGTCAGACGTACCTCGGACACGGGGATGCACTCCTTGCGGTGGAAATCGAGATCGTTGCTTTTCGGCTGTCCGGCGGCGAGCCCACGACGTGTGCGCACGAGATGGCCCTCGAAGCCGCCGCGTCGATCACGTCGGGCGCCGGCGACACTCGCGGCACCCACCTCGCCGAGACAACCGCTACAGTTTAGGCCAACCGCTTTCTCGCACTCGCAGCCCCCGCTGGTTACCGCGAGTGAGACGGGGATTTCCCGCGTGACGAACTCTGTGCGCTCAGACCTCGGGCCGACCATGCGGTCGGTGTCGCGCGGTCGGCCCGAGTTGTTTACCTCAGCAGGCCCTCATCAGCCTGGCGTCAGACTGGTATCAGGCTGGCATTAGGCACTGCCGTCGAAGAGGCTCGTCACGGAGCCGTCCTCGAAGACCTCCTGGATGGCGCGCGCCAGCAGCGGTGCGATCGACAGCACGGTCAGCTTCGGGATGCGCTTCTCCTCCGGGATCGGCAGCGTGTTGGTCACGACTACCTCGCGGACGGGAGACTTCGCCAGTCGCTCCGTGGCCGGGTCCGACAGGATTCCGTGTGTCGAGGCGATCACCACGTCCGAGGCGCCCTCTTCCATCAACGCGTCGGCGGCCTGGGTGATCGTGCCCCCGGTGTCGATCATGTCGTCGATCAGGACGCACAGCCTGCCCTTGACGTTGCCGACGACGCGGTTGGCCACGGCCTGGTTCGGCGTGTCGGGGTCGCGAGTCTTGTGGATGAACGCGATCGGCCGGCTACCGAGCTGTTCGGCCCACTTCTCGGCGAGCCGGACACGGCCCGAATCCGGGGACACGACGGTGATGTCGTTGTTGCCGTAGGTGTCGCTGATGTAATTGGCGAGCACCGCCTGCGCCAACAGGTGGTCGACCGGGCCGTCGAAGAAACCCTGGATCTGCGCGGTGTGCAGGTCCACGGTCATGATGCGATCGGCGCCCGCGGTCTTGAACAGGTCGGCGACGAGCCTTGCCGAGACGGGCTCCCGACCCTTGTGTTTCTTGTCCTGCCGCGAGTACGGGTAGAACGGCATGATCACGGTGATGCGCTTCGCGCTGGCGCGCTTCAGAGCATCCACCATGATCAACTGTTCCATGATCCACTCGTTGATCGGCGGGGAGAAGCTCTGCAGAACGAACGCGTCCGTGCCACGCACCGACTCCTGGTAACGGACGTAGATCTCGCCGTTGGCGAAACTGTGCAGCGTCTGCGGGGTGATCGTCACATTGAGGTGCTTGGCGACCTCCTCGGCGAGTTCGACATGCGAACGGCCGGAGAAGAGCATCAGGTTCTTCTTCGGCGTGCCGGATTTCGGGCTCATTCTGGCGACTCTCCGTCGATATCGGTTTCCTGCTGTGCGGCGAGTGCCTTCTCCGCTGCCTCCGCCGCGGGTGTGCCTGGCCTGCGCCTGACCACCCAGCCTTCGATGTTGCGTTGTGGCGTCCCAGAGACCGCGAGCGCACCCGGGGGAACGTCGCGGCGAATGACCGTCCCGGCACCACTGTAAGCGCCGTCACCCACGGTGACGGGCGCGATGAACATGGTGTCCGAGCCGGTGCGCACATGTGAACCCACCACGGTGTGGTGCTTGGTCACACCGTCGTAATTGACGAAAACACTGGAAGCACCGATGTTGCTGTGCTCCCCGATGGTCGCATCCCCGACGTAGGACAGGTGCGGCACCTTGGTGCCCCGGCCGATGTCGGCCTGCTTCGTCTCCACGAACGTGCCGATCTTGCCGTCCTCGCCGAGCTTCGTGCCCGGCCGCAGGTACGCGAAGGGGCCGACCTCGGCGCCCTCCCCGATGACGGCTCCCTCGCCGTGGGTGCGGACCACGGTCGCGCGCGGGCCCACGGTGACGTCCGTGAGCGTGGTGTCGGGACCGACGTACGCGCCCTCGCCGACGACCGTGTTTCCGTGCAGCTGCACGTTCGGGGCGATGACCACGTCCCGGGCGAGTTCGACGTCGGCGTCGAGCCAGGTGGTCGCGGGGTCCACCACCGTGGCCCCGGCGAGCTGCCAGCGGCGCACGATGCGTCGGTTCAGCTCCGCACTCAACGTGGACAGCTGCACGCGGTCGTTGACGCCCTCGGTCAGCCACGGGTCGTCCACCGTGAGCGCGCCGACCTTGCGGCCGTCGCCGCGGGCGATGCCGAGCACGTCGGTGAGATACAGCTCGCCCTGGGCGTTGTCCGACGACAGGCGCGACAACGCGTCGGCGAGCACGTCCGTGGCGAACGCGTACACACCCGAGTTGATCTCGGTGATCTTCCGCTGCTCGTCCCCGGCGTCCTTGTGCTCCACGATGCCGACCACGTCGCCCGCGTCGTCACGCACGATCCGGCCGTACCCGGTGGGATCGTCCACGACGGCGGTCAGCACCGTCACCGCGTTACCCCGCTCGTGGTGCGCGGCCAACAGGGCCGACAACGTGTCGGTGTCCAGCAGTGGAACGTCGCCGTAGGTCACGAGCACGGTGCCCGACGTCTCCGCCGCCGGGGACGGCAGTGCGTCGAGGGCACACGACACGGCGTGGCCGGTGCCGTCCTGCTTCTCCTGCACGGCACTGGTGATCGGACGCTCCAGCGTCTTCTCCAGATGCGTGAGGTGGTCGGTCACCGCGTCTCTGCCGTGTCCGACGACCACGACGAGCTGATCGGGATCGAGCCCCGCCGCCGCACGCACTGCGTGCTCGACGAGCGGTCGTCCCGCGATCGGATGCAACACTTTCGGGAGGTTGGACCTCATGCGGGTGCCTTCACCCGCAGCGAGAATGACGGTGCTGAGCGGGCCGGTCACGGCGCTCCTCGGAAATTGATGGGGTTGTCCGACGGCCCACGATCCTACGGGTGGTCGGCAGCGTTCGCCGTCGGGTCGTCCCCCCGGGAGTGGGTGTCGCCACGTTCGCCGCCGCAAGAACCGTCGTCGCTCGACGGACTCGACGCGATCCGGTTACCGCCACGGCGCTTGGCCTGGTACATGGCGGCGTCGGCGCGCGACAGCACTTCCTCGGCGCTTTCCTGGGTCCGCAGGCACACCAGCCCGACCGACAGGGTGACACCGCGGGACAGGTGTTGGGGCAGTGAGGCGACCGAGTTCACCGCTCTGGTCAGCGCTTGCGTCGCGGCGCGCATCGGCGCGCCGGGGAGCAGGATGACGAATTCGTCACCGCCGTAGCGGGCTACGATGTCGTCGCTTCGCAGCGCGTCCCGCAGAGTGCTGGCGACCACCCGCAGCACCGCGTCGCCCTCGGCATGCGAGTGCTGGTCGTTGACGTCTTTGAATCCGTCGAGGTCCACCAGCGCCACCGACAACGGCTCGGACGACGCCGAGGTCACCAGTGTGCGCAGACGCTCGTCCAACACGCGCCGGTTCGGTAGCCCGGTGAGCGGGTCCTGCATGGCCTGCTGCGTGACGGCACCGTGTTCGGCGGACAGGCGCTCGTGCTCCCGACGGGTGTTGAGCGTGGCGATCTGCGACTCACGCATCGACCACAGCTCCGCTTCCAAAGCGGTGGCGTAATGGGCGAGCAGCTCCGTGTGCGAGTGCTGGGAGGCGACGCTTCCCGATTCGTCTCTCGGGGCGTCGACCCCATCGGCCGCGGTCTTCTTCTCGGGTTCGCCGGCCTCCCCCTCTTCCACGGCTTTCGGGGACTTCTCCGACTGCTCCGACTTCTCGGTCTCCGGGGTTTCCTTGCCGTGCTCGGCTCGGTGGCCGCCGCTGAGGACGGCGAGTTCGCGGATGAGGGTGAGGCGCATCGACGGCTGCGACGTGTCCTCGGCCTCGGTGTGGCGTGCCTGCAATAGAATCCGCAGAGCCTCGTCCTTGCGGCCTTCGGTGACGAGACAGCGGGCCAGCGCGATGACGACGAGGATCTTCTCGTGCGGGTAACCCTGTTCGCCGGTGAGCCGGCGCAGACGGTCGGTGTGTGCGGGGGAGGGCGCGGCCAACGCCAGCGACGCGGCCAGGACCCCCACCTGCTCCACGGCGGGCACACCGAGTTTGCGGGGGAACAACGACTCGGCGAACGGGGCCTCGACGGCGATCGCTATCGAAGCGGCGGTACGGAACTTCTCTCCCGCCTCTTCCGTCCGGCCGACGCGTTCCAGTCGCAGCCCCCATCCCAGCAGCATCTTCACGCGGTTCATCAGTTGCAGCGTGATCTCGTGGGGGCCCGCACTGTCCCGGATCGCCTGGTGGGCGCGCGCGATGACCTCCTCGGCGGCCTCGTAGACCCCGAGCTGGTTCAGCACGATCCAGCAGTCGTTCAGCGCGGACGACAGCAGACGGTCCCAGGCGCGTCTGCCGAGGTGCACCTCGGGGCCGGGGAGGTCGTCGAGCAGCGCGAGCGCTTTGGCGATCTCCGAGATGGCCGCGTCCTCCTGCTGTTTGAGCACCAGGAACCGGCCGCGCAGTGCGTGAGCGTCGGCGCGCAACAACGTGAGGCCGTGGCGTTTGGTGTGGGTGAGCATCTCGTCGAGCAGGG
>NZ_DAHVQP010000002.1:0-11619 GCF_027317685.1 Saccharomonospora sp. | reverse complement strand
GTTCGCCGACGCCGACGTCGCCGCCTTCATGAACGAGCATTTCGTCAACATCAAGGTGGACCGGGAGGAACGGCCGGACATCGACGCCGTGTACATGACGGCCACCCAGGCCATGACGGGTCAGGGCGGCTGGCCCATGACGTGTTTCCTCACCCCCGACGGCGAACCGTTCCACTGCGGTACGTACTACCCGCCCGTGCCGACGCAGGGGATGCCGTCGTTCAAGCAGGTGTTGACGGCGGTCGCGCAGGCGTGGGCCGAACGTCGCGACGAACTCGTCGAGGGCGCGGGACGCATCGTCGACCACATCGCCGAGCAGACCAAACCACTGAGTCGCCGGCCCGTCACGGCCGAGACCGTTTCGTCGGCCGTGTCGAAACTGCGCGCCGAGGTCGACCCGGAGAACGGCGGATTCGGTGGGGCGCCCAAGTTCCCGCCGTCGATGGTGCTGGAGTTCCTGCTCCGCCACTACGAGCGCACGGGCACGATGGAAGCTCTATCCATTGTGGATATGACGGCCGAGAGCATGGCGCGCGGCGGCATCTACGACCAGCTCGCCGGCGGCTTCGCACGGTACTCCGTGGACGCGACCTGGGCCGTTCCGCACTTCGAGAAGATGTTGTACGATAACGCACTGCTGTTGCGTTGCTACGCACACCTCGCGCGGCGTACCGGGTCCGCGCTGGCTCACCGCGTCGCGGGGGAGACGGCGGAGTTCCTGCTGCGGGACCTGCGCACACCGCAGGGCGGGTTCGCTTCCTCCCTCGACGCCGACACCGAGGGTGTGGAGGGCCTGACCTACGTGTGGACCCGCGAACAACTGGTGGACGTGCTCGGTCCCGACGACGGTGCGTGGGCCGCCGAGACGTTCGGGGTCACCGAGGAGGGCACGTTCGAGCGGGGAACCTCCACCCTCCGGCTTCCGCGCGACCCGGACGATCCCGCCCGGTGGATGCGGGTGACGAGCGCACTGCTCGAAGCCCGCAACGAGCGACCTCAGCCCGCCCGCGACGACAAGGTGATCGCCGCCTGGAACGGGTTGACCATCACGGCGCTCGCCGAGGCCGGTGTCGCCCTGCAACGGCCGGACTGGGTCGAGGCCGCCGTGGCCGCGGGTGAGTTCGTCCTCGACGCGCACGTGGCGGACGACGGGTTGCGACGCAGCTCCCGCGACGGCGTCGTCGGCGAGGCCGCCGGAGTGTTGGAGGACTACGGGTGCTTCGCCGAGGGACTGCTGGCCCTGCATCAGGCCACCGGCGAACCCCGGTGGTTGGTGGAGGCCACGACACTGATCGACACGGCGTTGCGGCGCTTCGGGGTGGAGGACACGCCCGGTGCCTACCACGACACGGCGGTCGACGCCGAGGAGCTCGTGCACCGGCCCAGCGACCCCACCGACAACGCGAGTCCCTCGGGGGCGTCGGCGTTGGCGAGCGCGCTGCTCACGGCGTCGGCGCTGGCCGGTCCCGAGCGGGCGGGCACGTACCGGGCCGCGTGTGAGGAGGCACTGGCCCGGGCGGGTGTGCTGGTGGAGCAGGTCCCCCGATTCGCGGGGCACTGGTTGTCGGTGGCGGAGGCGCTGTTGTCGGGGCCGGTGCAGGTCGCCGTCGTGGGCACCGATGCCGAGCAACGGGCGCGATTCGTGGAACAGGCCGCGCAGCATGTCCACGGCGGAGGTGTGGTGCTGGGCGGCGCTCCCGAGGCTGAGGGGGTTCCGCTGCTGACCGACCGTCCGTTGGTGGACGGACAGCCGGCGGCCTACGTGTGTCGGGGCTATGTCTGTGATCGTCCGGTGACGACGCCGGAAGCCCTCATTCGATCTCTCTGACCCGGCTGCGTGATCTTCGACCTGCGCGAGGAGGGTTCCTCCGGCAGGCTGGGGGCCATGGACACGCTGACGGCAGTGTTGACGCGAATGCTGGACGGTCGCCTGGCCGAAGTCCGCCGAGATGTCCGGGAACACCTGGCGAAGGAAGCGGAACACGGTGCCTTCGACACGACGCGGCTCGGTGTCACCGAACACCGCGAGCATGTCGCCCGACAACTGCGCGCCCTCGCCGAGACGAAACAGCCGGGTTTGGGGTTCCCCACCGAATACGGCGGTGGCGGTGACATCGGTGCCGCCGTGGTGTCGTTCGAGATGCTCGGCTTCGGTGACCTCTCTCTCATGGTGAAGTCCGGGGTCCAATGGGGCCTGTTCGGTGGTGCCGTGCACCTGCTCGGTACGCGTCGACACCACGAGCGCTACCTGCCCGACATCGTCTCGGGTTCGCTGCTGGGCTGCTTCGCGATGACCGAGGTGGGGCACGGCTCCGACGTGCAGGGTCTGCGGACCACGGCCACCTACGACCCGGACACCGCCGAGTTCGTCGTACACAGCCCCGATGTCCTCGCGCACAAGACCTACATCGGCAACGCGGCGCGCGACGGCCGGTTGGCGGTCGTGTTCGCCCAGCTCGTGACGGAAGGTAAGTCGCACGGCGTGCACGCGCTGCTGGTGCCGATCCGAAACGAGCGGGGCGAGGTGCTTCCCGGGATCACCGTCGAGGACAACGGACCCAAGGCGGGGCTCAACGGCGTCGACAACGGCCGGTTGGCGTTCGACCACGTACGCGTGCCACGCACGGCACTGCTCAACCGCTACGGCGACGTCTCCGAGGACGGCACCTACTCCAGCCCGATCGAAAGCGACGGCAAACGGTTCTTCACCATGCTGGGCACGCTGGTGCGCGGACGCATCAGTATCGCGGGCAGTGCGGGCAGCGCCACCAAACGAGCGTTGACCATCGCCGTCCGTTACGCCGAACGTCGCCGCCAGTTCGAAGGACCGGACGGCGACGAGGTGGTGATCCTCGACTACCTCTCCCACCAGCGTCGGTTGTTGCCCGCGCTGGCGACGACGTACGCGTTGCACTTCGCGCAGGAGGACCTCGTCGCGAAGCTGGGCGAGTTGCAGGGCGGGGGTGAGGCGGCGGGAGCCGACGACCGTGGCCAGCGGGAGTTGGAATCGTTGGCCGCCGGATTGAAGGCCGTCGCCACGTGGCATGCGACGAACACCATCCAGGCCGCTCGGGAAGCCTGCGGTGGTGCGGGGTACATGGCCGAGAACGTGCTGCCCTCGCTCAAGGCCGACACCGATGTGTTCACGACGTTCGAGGGCGACAACACGGTGCTGTTGCAGCTCGTGGCGAAAGGTCTGCTCACGAACTACAAGGACCAGTTCGAGGACTTGAGTCCACTTGCGACAGCCCGGTTCGTCGCCGAGCAGTTCGTCGGCGCGGTGATGGAACGCACGGCCGCGAGAAAGGTCGTGGAACGGCTCGTGGACGCGAGTCCGACGCGGGAGGACGACGGCGCGGTGTTCGACCGGGCGTGGCAGTGCAAACTGTTCGCCGACAGGGAGCAGCATGTGCTCGAGGGGGTGGCGCGTCGATTGCGCGCCGCGTCGCGTGACAACGCGTTCGAGGTGTTCAACAGCGCCCACGACCACGTGCTGCGGGCGGCTCGGGTGCACATCGAACGGGTCGTGCTGGATTCCTTCGTCGCGGCCGTCGCGCGTTGCGACGACGAGCGGGCGCGGGAGCTGCTGGACAAGGTGTGTGATCTGTACGTGCTGTCCATGATCGAGGCCGATCGCGCCTGGTTTCTGGAACACGGCAGGTTGACCAGTCCCAGGGCGAAGGCCGTGATCGCGGGAGTGAACCGGTTGTGCCGCGAGTTGCGTCCCCACGCACGTACGTTGGTGGACGCCTTCGCGATTCCGGAGTCGCTGGTGCGGGTGCCGATGCTGGACTGGACCTGATCGGGTCTCGGCCGCTCGGCCGTTGAGCAGACGGCCATCGGCGCCGTCGACGAGTCAGGACCGAGACGAAGGCGAGGAGGCCTTGCGTCCCGGTCCCGTGGCTCACGACAGATTCCACGTCTGTCCCAAGTGCCAGGCGGCGCAGACGTCCACGTCGAGCGCGTGCGCTGCCGCGTTGCCGCACTGTCCTTCGCCGGTGCCGGGGTCGACCGGCTGGCCGTGGCCCATGCCGGTGACTGTCACGGCCTCGACGACCGCGTTTCCGTCACTGTCCTCGTATATCTCGCGCGGGTAGCCGCCCACCGTGTCGTTGCCGTAGTCGGTGGCGTTCTGTGTGCATCCGTGCAGGACCACCACCGGCCTGCCCTCGGCGAGGCCTTCGGGAACGTACTGGAACATCTGGAGATTGCCGGGATTGGCGCCGAAGTCGGGGACCTCCGTGATGCTCGCGGTGTTCGGTGGTGCGGCGTGCGCGGACAAAGGCGCGCCCAGGAGCACTGCTGAAAGTAGGAGCAGCAGGAGACGTCGCGTGCGAGCGAAGGTGCTCACGAATCCTCCTCACGTCGTTGTGATTCCAACCACGGTAGGAAGAGGTAGCTGCTCCGGGCCATGTCAACGACAGCCACATCGAGGGCCGCGAGTGTGGGCGGCGGGCACATTTCCCGCGGTGCCGGCGGCTTCTACGGTGTCGCGAATGCGGGTGCCGTGTCGCGAATGCGGGTGCCGTCGAAACCGGAGATCACGTGATGCGAAGAAAAGCCACCACGGCTGTGCTGTCGTCCTTACTCGTCGCCGTGCCCCTGGTCGGCTCGAACATGGCTGTCGCCGAGCCCGCCCGGAGCCAGACGTGGAACTGTCCCGGGAAACACCCGGTGATCGTTCCGGGCGCACATCACCAGGTGGTGACGTGCCTGGACGATCTCACCACCACAGGCACGGTCCGTACCGGACACACCGACCCGGACGATTGGGCGGGGTTGACGCAGGAGGCACTTCCCGTGCCCGACGCGGTACCGGGCATGCAGATCGACGGCTACTTCCCCGACGACTCGGCCACCAACACCAACCGCGGCTGGAACCACGACTCGCAATTCGTCATGCGCCTGCCGGAGGACTGGAACGGTGGTCTGGTGGTGTCGGGGACACCGGGGAACCGCGAGCAGTACGCCAACGACCGGGCCATCTCCGACTGGGTCCTGTCGAAGGGGTACGCGTTCGCGGCCACGGACAAGGGCAACACCGGAGCGGAGTTCTACACCGACGGCGACCGGCCCGGTGACGCGATCGCCGAGTGGAATTTCCGCGTCACGCAACTCACGGTGGCGGCCAAGGCGGTGGTGGCCCAGCACTACCACCGCGCTCCCGAGACGACGCTCGCGACAGGACTGTCCAACGGCGGCTACCTGGTGCGCTGGCAGCTGGAGAACCATCCCGAACTCTACGACGGTGGCGTGGACTGGGAAGGGTCGCTGTGGTCGGAGGAAAGTCCGAACCTCGTGGAGTACCTGCCCGAGGTGCCCTCGGCCTACCCCCGTTACGCCGAGGGCGGTGAGGACGCCGATGCCGCGCACGCGGCGATGGTGGCGGCCGGCTTCCCCGAGGGCTCGGAGTTTCTATGGCAGTCCCACTACGAGATCTACTGGGATCTGACCCAGCGGATCTACCGCGAGGAGATTGACCCGGAATTCGCCGGTGACCTCGAAGCGGGCCATCCCTACTGCGAGCCGGGCACGCCCGCGTGCGACGCCGACTACGACTATCGGAACAGGCCGGCGGAGGTGCACGAGGCGGTCGAACGCATCGGCCTCACCGGGAAGATCGGTAAACCGCTGCTGACCGTGCACGGCACTCTCGACGTCCTGCTGCCCATCAGTGAGGATTCCGACGTCTACGCCGAGATGGTGCGCGAGCAGGGACGCGGTGACCTGCACCGTCACTACCGCATCGAGGACGGCACGCACACCGACTCGTTCGTCGACCAGCATCCCGAGAAGTTGCGGGGGCTGGCGCCGTGTCATCGCTCGGCTTTCGAAGCGTTGGAGGCCCACCTGGCCGACGGCGCGCCGCTGCCCGAGTCGGCGACGATTCCCCGCCCCGCCGACGCCACGCCGGAGGAGCTGGTCACCACGTGCGCTCTGAACTGAGCGGGAACTGACCTCTTCCGACCGGCAGCACCTCGGTCCGGAACCACCGTGCGGCGTTCGCGCGGTGTGACGGCCTGCGAGCCTGGGTTCGGCCCGCCGTGGGTGGTCAGCCCAACGCGCGCCGGTAGAGCGCTTCGATGTCTTCCCGGCGCGGCGGGGTGTCTCCGAGCACCGTCTGCATCATCAATCCGCACGTCAACGTGGCGACCATTCTCCCGGTGAGCGGGTCTGTGCGGGTACTGAACACGTCGGCCAGCGCGTTGTCCCACGCGACCGCGGCCCTGCGCAGGTGGGGTCGTTGGAGGGCGAGGGCGTAGAGGTTGTACTCGGCGATGGTGTCGGCGCGCTGTTTCGTCACCGAGTCGAGGACGAGGTCGGTGAGAGCGGCCACCAGGTCCGCGTCGGCGGGCAGGGCGGCGTTCCACTCGCGGAGGGCGGCGATGTTGCGCCGCGCCGCTTCGTCGAGGGCGACGGCGACGAGGTCGTCGAGTGTGGCGAAGTGGTAGGTGGTCGACCCCAGCGGCACGCCGGCTTCGGCGGCGACCACGCGGTGGGTCAGTGCGTTGATGCCGCGTTCGGCGATGACGGTGATGGCCGCGCGGGCGATGCGGTTGCGTCGGTCCGGGTCGTTGGGACCGCGTGTGCGTTTACGTGTCGTCGCCCCCTGCGCCGTCATGCGCGTGGCTCCCCTCCGGTTGCGCGCCCCACCGTCACGACGGTGTCCCGTCGTGCGAATCGTGCGAATCCATGACATCACACCACGTCAGACGTGGTTAACCAGCCTCACACTTCCGCTATGTACGAACGTACATATAACATGTACAAGCGTACATAAAATCTGTGGCGTGTGTCACATTAATGGAGAGGAAGGCTGGACGCCTGCCTTATGAGAGACCTCTACATCGACGGAGCCTGGACCGAGGCGACGACGTCGACCGGCGGTCGAGCCGTGCTCAACCCCTACGACGGCAGCACGGTGGCGACCGTGTCCGAAGCCGGACCGGACGACGTGGACGCCGCCGTGGGCGCCGCACGACGTGCTTTCGAATCTGGACCGTGGCGGTCCACATCGGCCCGTGAACGTGGCGATCTGCTGAGGCGAGTCGCGGAGCTGCTGCAGCGCGACCGCGAGCAGATCGCCCGGCAGGAGAGCATCGACACGGGCAAGACACTGGCCGAGGGCCGTATCGACGTCGACGACGTCACGAACGTCTTCCGCTACTACGCGGGCCTGGCCGACGCCGACGCGGGCCGCGTGGTCGACACCGGAGACCCCGGAGTGGTCAGCCGTATCGTCTACGAGCCGGTGGGCGTGTGCGCGCTCATCGCGCCGTGGAACTACCCACTGCTGCAGATCTGTTGGAAGGTCGCCCCCGCGCTGGCCGCGGGCAACACCATGGTGATCAAGCCCAGCGAGCTGACACCGCTCACCACGATCACGCTGGTCGCCCTCCTGGAGGAGGCGGGCGTGCCCCGCGGCGTGGTCAACCTCGTGCTCGGTGACGGCGAGAACGTGGGCTCGGCCATGGTGCGGCACCCGGAGGTCGACCTGGTGTCGTTCACCGGCGGCCTGGCCACCGGCCGGAAGATCATGGCGCTGGCCGCCGAGGGCGTGAAACGCGTCGCCCTCGAACTCGGCGGAAAGAACCCCAACGTCGTGTTCGCCGACGCCGACTTCGACACCGCCGTCGACTACGCGCTCGCCGCCGCGTTCGTCCACTCCGGACAAGTGTGTTCGGCGGGAGCGAGGCTGATCGTGCAGGACTCCATCCACGACGAGTTCGTCGCCGAACTGGCTCGCCGCGCCGACGCCATCCGCCTCGGCAACGGCCTCGACGAGGGCACGGAGTGCGGACCGCTCATCTCCGCCGAACATCGGGCCAAGGTCGAAAACCACATCGAACGCGCCGTGGCCGAGGGCGCGCGGCTCGTCACGGGTGGAAAACGCCCGTCCGAACCGGAGCTTTCGAACGGCTTCTTCCTGCGTCCCACCGTGTTCGCCGACTGCACCGCCGATATGACGGCCGTGCGCGAAGAGGTCTTCGGTCCCGTGGTGACGGTCGAACGGTTCAGCGACGAGGCCGAGGCCATCCGGATCGCCAACGACACCGAATACGGCCTCGCCGGCGCGGTCTGGACCAACGATGCGTCCCGTTCGCAGCGCGTGGCGAACGCCCTGCGCCACGGCACCGTGTGGATCAACGACTTCCACCCGTACGTGCCGCAGGCCGAGTGGGGCGGCTTCGGCAAATCCGGCATCGGGCGCGAGCTCGGACCGACCGGCCTCGACGAATACCGCGAGGCCAAGCACATCTACCACAACATCAACCCGGCACCCATGCGCTGGTTCGCCGGCGCGGAGAAGGAGGGCTGAAGCAGTGGCCAGGAGGTACGACTACATCATCGTGGGCGGGGGATCGGCCGGATGCGTGCTGGCCAACAGGCTCAGCGCCGACCCGTCGGTCAACGTCCTCGTGCTGGAGGCCGGCCGTCCCGACTGGATCTGGGACATCCTGATCCACATGCCGGCGGCGCTGACCATGGTCATCGGCAACCCGCTGTACGACTGGCGCTACGAGTCCGAGCCCGAGCCGTACATGAACGGTCGCCGCGTGTACCACGGTCGCGGCAAGGTACTCGGCGGGTCGAGCTCGATCAACGGCATGATCTTCCAGCGGGGCAACCCGATGGATCTGGAGCGGTGGGCCTCCGATCCGGGCATGGAGACCTGGGACTACGCCCACTGCCTGCCGTACTTCAAGCGCATGGAGAACTGCCGCGCCGGCGGCGACGAATGGCGCGGTGACGACGGCCCGCTGTGGCTGGAGCGGGGCCCCGCCAAGAACCCGCTGTTCGGCGCGTTCCTGGAAGCCGCGCAGCAGGCCGGATATCCGCTCACCGACGACGTCAACGGTTATCGGCAGGAAGGCTTCGCGCGGTTCGACCGTAACGTCCGCAACGGTCGGCGCTGGTCGGCCTCGCGGGCGTACCTGCACCCGGTCAAGCACCGGCCCAACCTCACGGTGCAGTGCCTGACGCACGTCAACCAGGTGCTGTTCAACGGCAAGCGGGCGATCGGCGTGTCGGCCACCAGGCTCGGCCGCCGGCCGGAGAACATCTACGGCGGCGAGGTCATCCTCTGCGGTGGGGCGATCAACACGCCGCAGTTGCTGCAGCTCTCCGGTGTGGGCGACTCGCGGCACCTGGAGCCGCTCGGCATCCGGACCGTCCAGGAGCTGCCTGGTGTCGGCGAGAACCTCCAGGACCACCTCGAGGTCTACGTACAGCACGCGTGCAAGCAGCCGGTGTCGTTCAACCCGGCGCTCAAGATGCACAGGCGGCCCAAGATTGGCCTGCAGTGGCTGCTCGGCCGGACCGGCCCCGCGGCGACCAACCACTTCGAGGCCGGTGGTTTCGTGCGCGGCAACGACGTCGTCGACTACCCCAACCTGATGTTCCACTTCCTGCCGATCGCGGTGCGCTACGACGGCACGCAGATCGACACACCGCACGGCTATCAGGTCCACATCGGACCGATGTACTCGGACGTCCGGGGCAGCGTCAAGATCAAGTCGGTCGACCCCAAGGCCAAGCCGGCTCTGCGGTTCAACTACCTGTCCACCGAGAACGACCGCAAGGAATGGGTTGAGGCCATCGGTGTCGCTCGCGAGATCCTGAAGCAGCCCGCGCTCGACGAGTTCAACGGCGGCGATATCTCACCGGGACCCGGCGTGCAGACCGACGAGGAGATCCTCGACTGGGTGGCACGGGACGCCGAGACCGCCTACCACCCGTCGTGCTCCGCGCGCATGGGCATCGACGAGATGTCCGTCGTCGACCCCACCAGCATGCGCGTCCACGGAACCGAGAACCTGCGAGTGGTCGACGCCTCCGCCATGCCGTATCTCACCAACGGCAACATCTACGCACCCGTGATGATGCTCGCCGAGAAGGCGTCCGACCTCATCCTGGGCAACACGCCCCTGCTGCCGGCCGACGTCCCCTACTACCGGTGTGAACGTACCCCCGAAGAAAGGTGAATCTCCGTGTCCGACAGCGGCGAACATAAGCTCGCCAAGGACAACCGCAGTATCGACATCAACCGCGTCACGTTCATCGGAGCGTCGGCGATCATCCTCGTGATCGCCCTGTGGGGGATCATCGCTCCGGGACATGCGGGGGACACCATCGGTGTCCTCGTCGGTTGGATCTCGGAAGGATTCGGCTGGTACTACATCCTGCTCGCCACGTCGATCATCGTTTTCGTGGTGTTTCTGGCCGTATCGAAGTACGGCAAGATCACTCTCGGCCCCGCGGAGTCCAAACCGGAATACAACATGTTCACGTGGGGAGCGATGCTGTTCGCCGCGGGCATCGGCATCGACCTCATGTTCTTCTCGGTCTCCGAGCCGGTGACGCAGTATCTGGACCCACCGCAGGTCGAACCGGAATCGATGGAGGCCACCCAGGACGCCGTGGTGTGGGCGTTGTTCCACTACGGCATCACCGGCTGGGCCATGTACGCGCTCATGGGTATGACGCTCGGGTACTTCGCGTTCCGCCGTGGCCTGCCGTTGGCGGTTCGGTCGGCGCTGTATCCGCTCATCGGTAAGCGCATCCACGGTCGTGCCGGTCACGCAGTGGACATCGCCGCCTCCTTGGGCACGGTGTTCGGCGTCGCGACCTCGCTGGGTATCGGCGTGGTGCAGCTGAACTTCGGGTTGAACTTCCTGTTCGGCATACCGCAGGGAACGGCGGCGCAGACCGGGCTCATCGTGCTGGCGGTACTGCTGGCCACGGTGTCCGCGGTTTCCGGCGTCGACAAGGGAATTCGGCGACTGTCGCAGCTCAACGTGATCCTCGCGGGGCTGTTGATGCTGTTCATCCTGTTCGCCGACAACCCGGTGTACCTGCTGGACGCGTTGGTGCTCAACATCGGTGACTATCTCGCCAATTTCGGCGACATGACGTTGAACACCTTCGCCTACGACCGGCCCACCGAGTGGCTCAACTCCTGGACACTGTTCTTTTGGGCCTGGTGGATCGCGTGGGCGCCGTTCGTCGGTCTGTTCCTCGCCCGCATCTCGCGGGGGCGCACGATCCGGCAGTTCGTGGCCGCGACCTTGATCATCCCGTTCTTGTTCACGGCCGCGTTCCTGTCGGTGTTCGGCAACAGCGCCCTGCGACTCGTGCGCCAGGGCAACGAGGAATTCGGCCAGGTCGCGGCGAACACTCCCGAGCAGGGCTTCTACACGTTGCTGGCGCAGTATCCGGGAGTGACGTTCAGCGCGGGCCTGGCCACGGTGGTCGGCCTGCTGTTCTACGTCACCTCGGCCGACTCGGGCGCCCTGGTGCTGGGCAACCTGACGTCGAAGCTGCCGACGCCCACCGCCGAGGCCACGTCGGGGGTCCGGGTGTTCTGGTCCGCCGTCATCGGCGTGCTGACCTTGGCGATGCTCATCGTCGGCGGGGTCGGGACGCTTCAGAACGCCACCATCATCATGGGGCTGCCGTTCTCGGTGGTGATGGTGCTGGTGATGTGGGGCTTGTACAAGGCGCTACGCCAGGAAGGACAGGGCACCGACCAGTTCCTGCCGGCGGGTGGGTCCGAGGGCAAGTCCGACGCCGAGTCCGAAAGGGTCGCCGCGAAACGGTGAGGTCCGAGTGTGGAAC